>JACQAL010000036.1 GCA_016195025.1 Bacteroidota bacterium
ATTGATTTTAAAAATCCCAAAGGCCTTACTCTAGCCGCGGGATATAAAGTGAACATGACCGTTGACGCTTCGGGCGGATACGATTTTGCCAACATAGATGACATAAGAAGCACTGACCCTCTTGAGCCGGATGATGAAGGAACCGTATACGATGCGGCTCATCCTGTTGCCGGAGACCTTAAAGTAACATCAGGCACAGTTACGTTAAGCGGCACCAACGTTAGCGGAAATATTACGGTAAATGCAGCAAAAATAATTATCAAATCGCATAATGGGATGAAGACAACTGTGGGCAAAGGACTGAAAGCGCAAAACGGAGCTCAGATAGTTTTCTACAATTCGGTAATACAGGGAACGGCAGTAGTAAATAACAGCCAGTCGTTAAGCGCATTAAATGGTAATATGAACAGCACAGTTGTTGCGAATAATAATACCAGCAGCGTTTCAATTAACGGAGTTACAATTGATGATAGTTTGGTAGCAACCAATAATGCTTCTGTATCGGTTACTAACTGTAATATAAATGGGGATCTTATTCTTCAGCATAATACCACTTGCTCTTCCCCTCCGGGAAGCAATACTGTAGCATACGAAAACAACGGCTGTCAGCCATAATTTTCTCTTTTCTGAAAACCTAAACCCCGCGCATAATAGTATGTGCGGGGTTTTTTGTTTCTTTGCTTTCTCTTTCTTTCAAAAATGCCTTGCAGATTTTATATCCGTATTTTTTTTCTCGCAGTAGTATTGCTGCACGAAATCAACATTGGTTTTTCTCATAACAACGAAATTGATTCGCTGAAAAAAATTATTTCGCTTGCTAAATCAGATACTGTCAAAGCAACAGCGCTGAACACGCTTGCTTCGGAATTGCGCAAAAGCAATCCCGACTCTGCATTTATCTGCGCTTCGCAAGCGCTGGAACTCGCGCAAAAAGCGAACGCTGAAAAAATAGTTGCGGATATAAATAATATAATTGGGCTGATAAAAAGTGATCAAAGCAAATACGATGAAGCGCTGGAATATTATAAGAAAGCGGAAAGTTTTTTTCTAACTACCGCGAATAAAAAAGGATTGAATACCGCATATGAAAATATAGGAGTGAGTTATTTTTCAAAGGGAAATTACCCGAAGGCGTTGGAATACGCTTTCAAAGGATTAACCATTCGTGAAGAACTTCGCGACACCGCCAACATCACATCCAGTTATCTTAATATAGGAAATGTATATTATTTCCAGGGAAGTTTTGACAAGGCGCTGGAATACTATTTGAAGGGAATTGCATTGTGTGAAAAGACGCATAGAAAAGATGACATTACAACCGGCTTACTCGGAAACATCGGAAGCATTTATTATGCAAAAAAAGAGTACGATAAAACACTTGATTATTATTTCAAATCACTGGCGATAAACAAAGAAATGGCATATCCGTCAGGCATCGCAACCGATTACAGCAATATAGGCACTGTTTATTTTGAACAGAAAAAATTTCCGCTGGCGGAAGAAAATCTTATTAACGGATTAAAACTTTTTGAAGAATTGGGCAACAAAAGTTTTACAGCCGCCACCTTGCTGAGCATTTCTGATTTATATAAAGAGCAGGGAAAATTTGCGCAGGCAGAAGAGGCGCTGAAAAAATCTCAAACGCTTTCCGAAGAAGCAGGCGACAGAGAGAATTTAAAAGAGACCTACAAAAAACTTTCATTATTGTATGATACCACAAAGCAATATAAACTTGCTTTTGATTATCATAAACTCTACAGCGATATAAAAGACACCTTGCTGAATCAGGATAAAAGCAAAGAGATTGGCCACCTTGAAGCAAAATCAGAATATGACAAACAGCAAGCTATTGCCGAAGCGGAACACAACGCGGAAACCAAACGACAAAAAATAATTACCACTGCCGTAAGCATCGGATTATTTTTAGTGTTGGTGTTGGCAGTTTTTATTTTCCGCAGTTACCGGCAAAAACAAAAAGCAAATGTTTTGCTCGGAGAAAAAAACACCCTCATTGAAGAGCAGAAAAAAATAGTGGAAGAAAAAAATAAAGACATCACCGACAGCATCAACTACGCAAAGCGAATTCAGGAAGCCATTCTTCCTGCCAAGGAAATTAAATACCGGATTTTTCCCGATGCATTCGTACTCTTTCAGCCCCGCGATATTGTGAGCGGTGATTTTTACTGGTTCGCTGAAAAAAAAGGGCGCAATCTCATTGCTGCCGTTGACTGCACCGGTCACGGAGTTCCGGGCGCATTCATGAGTATGATAGGCAACGCTTTTCTGAATGAGATTGTGAATGAGCGTGGAATCACGCAGCCCGGAGAAATTCTGAATCAACTCCGCGCCATGGTCATCAAATCGCTTAAGCAATCTGAAGATGGAAGCGACAGCAAAGACGGAATGGACATTGCCATCTGCTCTTTCAATTTTGATTTTTCAGAAGTGGAATTTGCAGGCGCAAACAATCCGCTCTGGCTCATCCGAAACGGAGGAGCAGAGGAATTTCCGGGCGACAAACAACCCATCGGCATTCACGGAGCGGAAGCAAAGCCCTTCACCAATCACAGCGTGCAACTCAGCAAAGGCGATGCAGTGTATATTTTCACCGATGGTTTTGCCGACCAGTTTGGCGGACCCAAGGGAAAAAAATTCAAGTACAAACAAATGCAGAATCTTTTAGTGTCGCTTCAGGATAAAAAAATGCTTCAGCAGGAAGATGTTCTTCTGAAAACAATAAATGACTGGAAGGGAAATTATTCACAGGTGGATGATGTCTTAGTAATAGGTATTAGGGTTTAGTAATAAGTTATAGGAAATCCCGATGCGGCTTCCATCGGGATGGATGATGTGTTGGTGATAGGAGTGCGCGCCTGAATGGTAATAATTATTTTACATTTGCCTTTCATTCGTACTTTCGTATTAATTCGTATTCGCAGATGCCTCCCTATAAAGAAAAAGAACCGCAGAAAATGTTTTACTCCATCGGAGAGGTGGCTCGCATGTTCAAACTGGCGCCTTCGCACATTCGTTTCTGGGAATCACAATTTACTGTTCTCAAACCCAAGCGGAATAAAAAAGGCAACCGCCTCTTTACAAAGGAAGACCTAGATAATTTTCACACCATTTACCACCTGGTGAAAGAGCGCGGCTTCACACTGGAAGGCGCCAAGCAAAAACTCAAGCGCGATAAAAAAGAAGTGGAAGAATCCATTGAGATTGTAAAATCGCTGAAGAAGATCAAAGGGTTTTTGGTGGAGATGAAGGAGTCGCTCTGATTATTTTATTTTTTCAAACTCGCCCGCTTCTCTGTTTTTACGCAATCTTAATAATGATATTTGCAAGCAATCACCACAATTGCATCATTCGTTACTTTGTAAACAAGGCGGTGTTCTTTGGTAATTCTTCTGCTCCAATGCCCAGCGAGTTCATATTTTAGCGGTTCAGGTTTTCCTATTCCGGCATATGGATTTTTTTGGATGTCCTCAATGAGTTGCTCTATTCGTGTGTAAATTTTCTTGTCATGTTTTTTCCATTCTTCAAGTTGAGAATTGGCAAGTGTCGTAAATTCTACATCCCTCATTTCTTTTTTCCTTTCCCAATGTTAACAGAAACGAGTTCGCCTTTTTCTGCCTGGCTGATAGAATGCATCAGCATCTTGCGGTTGGCTTCGCACTGTAAAAGATATTCGGTTTCATCCATTTCTTCTTCCACAATAATGGAAATTCTTTTCTTCTTAAACATAGAGCGAATACTTTTCAAAAAACTTTCGTCCAGTTCATCTGCCTTTATGTGAATTTCTGTATACATGATTTCTGTTTTATCAAAGGTACGAATAATTGATTTAACTTATTTTGCAGGATTCTCCCGCAGAATTTTATTCAATGGGATGAATAGTCTGAAACTCGCCCGCTTCTCGGTTTTTACGCACGTTATCCCATGTAAAATATTTTCCATTCATGGCAATGTAAACACCTGCGGGAAGCGTTTGCACAAAAGCGAGCGCGCTTCCCAAATTAAAAAGCCCGTCTGATGTTCCGAAGGCATACGGAATCATGGCGCCTGTGAGCACGATTGTTTTTCCATTTACTTTTTGCGCAAGAACTTTTGCGGTTTCGGTCATTGTATCGGTGCCGTGCGTGATGAGAATTTTATTGTGAGGCGTATCCAAACAATTTTTTGCAATGACTTCTCTTTCTTCGGAAGTAATTTCCAAACTATCTTTCATGAAGAGCGTGGTAATATCCACTTCCACTTTTGAACGCCCGAGGGCAAGCACTTCTTTCATGTGGGTTTTTTTGAAAGAAAGCGTGCCGTCAATTTCGTTATACTCTTTGTCAAATGTTCCGCCTGTGACGAAAATTTTAATGGACATATAATTTATTTATTTCGGAAGTGATTTATTGATTCGGCCATTTATCAGGATGCTGTGATGTGTGAAGCACAGCAAGAATTGCAACTGTTTTATGCGAATCGTTAATTGTAAAATGAATCATGAAAGGAAACTGCCTCAGCGGAAGCGTATGAACATTTTTATAGCGTTTGAAGAAATGCGGATTGTTTTGAAGAACTTTTTTTGATTCGCGGACTCGTAATAGAAACTGGCTTCCTAATCCTTTCTTCTGTTTATTATACCATAAAGCGGCAAGTTTCAAATCCTGTTTTGCTTCAGGTAAAATAACAACAGAAAATTTCATAGTTCCTTTTCAATATCATCTATCGCTTTATCAAAGTCAATCACCTCTTTGGGATTTGCCTTAAAGGAATTCATACGTTGCTGGAGTACTGCAATATGCCAATCGGGAATTGGCGCTTGTGTTGTTTTAGGCGCTTTGATATTCACATACGCCAAACTTTTTAAAAACTCTATCAGCGTGCTTGCCTTGTTTATATCGTTTACTTCAAGCGTAATTTTCATTGGAAATTTGTTTTGATTTATTCTACAAAGATACTTATCTTAAATGGAACTTGCTCCAAGAAAGACAATCGGATTTTCCAAAAGTGTTTTTAATGTTTGAAGAAAGTCAGCGCCCGTTGCTCCGTCCACCACACGATGGTCGCAGGAGAGAGTTACTTTCATCATCGCGCCAGCAACAATTTTCCCATCTTTCACCACAGGCGTTTCTTTGATTCCGCCAACTGCGAGAATGCAGGCATCGGGCGGATTGATGATGGCAGTAAATTCTTCTATGCCGAACATTCCGAGATTGGAAATGGTGAATGTGTTTCCTTCCCAATCCTTCGGCTGAAGTTTTTTCTCTTTGGCTTTTCCTGCAAGGTCTTTTACTTCACCGGCAATCTGTGAAAGTGTTTTTGTATCGGCAAAACGGATAACGGGAACAAGCAATCCTTCTTCCACCGCCACCGCAACTCCGATGTGAATATGATTGTTGTAACGGATTTTTTCTCCGAGCCACGATGAATTTACTTTCGGGTGTTCACGCAAAGCAGCGGCAGTTGCTTTAATCACCAAATCATTGTAGGAAATTTTTACAGATGAAACTGCATTGATTGTCTCGCGGATTTTAATTAACTCTTCGGAATTAATTTCCATCGTGAGATAGAAATGCGGAGAAGTGAATTTACTTTCTGCCAAACGCTTCGCAATGGTTTTGCGCATCTGCGAAACTTCTTCTTCGGTATAACTTTCCTTCTGCGTTTTTCCGTTGGAAGGCGCGGCAGCGAAATGCAAATAATCTTCTATATCTCTTTTGGTAACTCTGCCATCATCTCCGCTTCCTGCTATATGAGAAAGTTTCAGATTTTTTTCACGCGCGAGTTTTTTTGCAAGCGGAGATGCTTTGATGGATGATTCGGAAACATATGTTGAAGGTCTTTCAACCGGTTCTCTTTGTATTTCCTTCTGACTTCTGACTTCTGACTTCTGACTTTCTTTCTTCGGTTCTGCTTTTTTTACTTCCGGTTTTTTTTCTTCTTTGCCAGCTGCCGACTGCTTACTGCCAACTTTTTTCTTTTCTTCTTCAATAATTTTAGAAACATCTTCTCCTTCCTTTCCAATAATCGCTAGAATAGAATCTACAGGCGCAGATTTTTTATCAGGCGTTCCGATATAAAGCAACGTACCGTCATAAAAACTTTCAAACTCCATCGTAGCTTTATCGGAATCTATCTCCGCAAGAATTTCCCCCGACTTTACTTTGTCTCCGACTTTCTTCAGCCATTTCGAAACGGTTCCTTCCGTCATCGTGTCGCTGAGTTTGGGCATCCTCACAATTTCCGCCATGGTAGTTTTTTTATGTTTTTATCGCGATGCTAATATACTAATGCGTGCGAATGATACTAATTTAACAGCCAATACTAATTCGTATCATTTGTAATATTCGTTTCATTAGTATCCATTTGTATATTGGCATCGGTTAACTAATCTTTAATATATGGGTAATCAGTTTGTACATAAACATCTTTGTAAATCTCACTCGGGTCGGGAAACGGAGATTCTTCCGCAAACTTAATGCTTTCATCCACCAGCGATTTTATTTTTGCTTCCATCGTTTCCACTCCTTTGTCATCTATCCATTTATTTTCTTTCATTGTGGCAAGTACTTGTTCAATCGGGTCTGACTTTTTATATTCTTCCACTTCTTCTTTCGTGCGGTAAGTTCCCGGGTCACTCATCGAATGTCCGCGGTAGCGATAGGTTTTTATTTCAAGAAGCGTGGGACCATTTCCTTTGCGCGCATTTTCCACAGCGGAAGAAACTGCATCGTGAACCGTTTCACATTTCATTCCATCCGCCTGAAAAGAAGGCATATTATAGGAAGAACCGATTTTATATAAATCATGTACGTTGGAAGTACGTTCAACAGAAGTTCCCATAGCATAATTATTATTTTCGATAATAAAAATCACAGGAAGTTTCCATGTCATTGCCATGTTGAATGTTTCGTGAAGCGCGCCTTGACGAACTGCACCATCGCCCATCAAACACAAAGTGATTCTATCGTTACCATTATATTTATCCGCGAAAGCAATTCCGGCACCGAGCGGAATCTGCGCGCCCACAATTCCATGCCCGCCAAAAAAATTATACTCTTTGGAAAACATGTGCATCGAACCGCCTTTGCCTTTTGAAACTCCGGTTGTCTTTCCAAAAAGTTCTGCCATCACAAATTTTGGATGCACTCCGCGCACAATCGGATGTGCGTGGTCGCGGTAAGCGGAAATTATTCTATCGGTTTTTTTAATCGCGGTTTCACTTCCTGCGGCAATCGCTTCCTGTCCAATATATAAATGACAAAACCCGCGAATCTTTTGCTGAATGTACAATTGCCCCGCGCGCTCTTCAAACCTGCGCATCAAAAGCATATGCTCATACCACCAGAAATAAGTTTCCTTCGGAAATTTAATTTGTACGGATTTTTTTTCTTTTACTGTCGGCATAATAAAAACGAATATACAAAAATCAGGAATTTCGTTTCCTGGTAACGAATCATTTTACAAATTTTACGAATAATTGCCTTTATTCTGATTTGTAATATTCGTTACTGAATTCGTTTCTTCGTTACCAGAATAATTACCTTTTTCTTTTGAGAATAGAAGCAACAAATGCAAGAGGAAGCAGGTGAGAAATTTCTTGAGCAATCAGGATTTTATTTTTTTCTTTCTGTATGATAATTCTCACAGGAGATTTTTGTTTCGTTTCATATTCCAGAATCGCCTGCCTGCACGCACCGCAGGGAACATGAGTGATTGCAATTGCTTTTATTTTTTCATTCGGATACTGGGAAGAAGAAAAAAACAATGCCACCCGTTCCGCGCAAAGCCCCGATGGATAAGCCGCATTCTCCTGGTTGTTGCCGGAAATTATTTTCCCATTCTCGAGAAGAACTGCTGAACCGACTTTGAATTTTGAATAAGGTGCGTAAGCATTCACTGCAGATTTTTTTGCTTCAGATAAAAGTTTTTTATCGGAAGAAGAAAGTTCTTTTTCTGAACATTCATGAATTTCGCTATGGAGATTTATTTTTTTCATTGTTTGGTTTTGCGAATATACGAAGAACAAAACTTGGTTTTGTTTTAGTATTTTTGATGCTATGAATCGGCTGTTACTTTTGAATTTTGAATTTTTACTTTTGAATTTCACTTTCTGCCATGCGCAGAATCCGGGAGATAATATTTTCAACTCCTCTTCCATTCACACTATTAATATAGTTATGAACGAAAAAAACTGGTGGGATTCGCTTACTTATTATTACAGCAATGGCGCAACACAATTCATGCTCGCTTCCGTTACGTTCGACAGTATTCAACTTGATACAGTTGGAATTCGCCTAAAAGGAAATTCAAGTTACGGTCATCCGGGCGCAAAGAAGCCCATCAAAATTGATTTCAACAGATACAGGGCAAATCAAAATATTGACGCGCTCACAAAAATAAATTTGAACAATGGTTTTCTTGACCCTTCGATGATGCGCGAAAAACTTTTTCTCGATATTCTGAAGAACGAAGGATTGCCTGCTCCGCGCTGCACCTATGCGAAAGTTTCTTACAACGGAAATTATGTCGGGCTTTATAAAATCATAGAAGAAGTGGACAAAACTTTTTTGAAAACTCATTTCGGAAACAAGGATGGAAATCTTTTCAAAGGAGACCCGAATGGAACGCTCGAACAAAAAGGATCTTCCGCAGATGCCTATTACAATGACTACGAACTGAAAACCAACACCACAAAAAATGATTGGAGCGATTTGGTAAACTTCATTCAACTCGTGAACGCTGACCAGCAAACTTTTTCTTCGCAAATAAAAAATTTCTTTGAAGTTTCTTCCTATATAAAATCGTGGGCGGCAAATAATTTATTCGTGAATCTTGATGCTTATTTTTACAATGCACACAACTATTATCTCTACGATAATTCTTCTACAAAAAAATTTGACTGGCTCACCTGGGATGTAAGCACCGTGTTCGGAGTTTTTCCTCTTTGGTCGGAAGAAAAAGTTCAGAATCTTGATTTGCTTTACATTCCGAAGAGCGAAGATAAAAAACCGCTGAGCAAAAATTTACTGAACAACGATGATTTCCGCTATGAATATTTAACGGCTGTCTGCAACCTGCTCTATAATGAATTCACACCTCAAAAATTATTTCCGAAGATTGACAGCATTTCAAACCGAATCCGCGATGCAATTTATGCAGAGCCCGATTCTAACCGGATGTATTCAAACGAACATTTCGAAAATAATATTGGATATGGAACAGTGAGCACAGGTTTTTTCTGGGGAGATATTCCCGGGCTGAAAGCATTTATCACGCAGCGCAGGCAGGAAGTGATTGTTCAACTTTGCGACAAGGGCTGGAGTTGCGCCACAAATTCTTTGAGCGAAGAAGGTGTGATTGCTATTTATCCGAATCCCTCCTATATAAGTGTAACACTGAATTTCGATTTGGTGGAAGACGATGCACCTGTGCACTACTCTATCGTTGATATGGCAGGAAGAGAAGTTTTATCCGAAACAATTGTTCTGCCGCGCGGAGAAAATTCGCATAACGTAAATATTGAAAAACTTCCTGCAGGAATTTATATTCTGAAAGTGGCGAACAGTTGCAAAAAATTTAACAGGAAACTTGTTATTGTGAAATAATTTCCCTTTGCTACGAACATTCGCCCGTTAATAACTCTGCCCTCGCTGCCTTGAATCACAAGCGCGCTGTAGTTACGTTTGTATTTCAAATCAAACAAACTAACTATGAATTGTCCAGTTTGCAAAACACTCGTTGAGGAAAACGCAAGCATGTGTCCTCACTGCCAGTCCGACCTTGAAATTTACCAACTCATCATCAAATCAAACCAGCAGCGGCAAACGCAGCGCAAAATAATTTCTGCGCTCGGAATTTTTGCCGCGGTAACTGCCATCGGCTGGGCATCGTCCGGAATTTTCTCGAAAGGAAATTCCGAAACTTCTCCGGCAGTTGTCGAAGAAGTTTGTCCGGATGTTCCTCTGCTGGGAGAAACTCGCCCGAAGCCGAGCGATTCAATCATGATGGATGAACTCTGCAAGGAAAATGATGCGCTGAAAGCAGAGAATGCTTCGCTGGCAGCGAAAATAAATTCGCCTGCCAACGCGGTGAAAAAAATGGCAGCAAAAAAAGTTGCGAAAAAAAGAAGGCATCATAAAAAATCCAAATAAAAAAATTTCCTATGGATAAATTCATCCAAACCGCGCGCGAATATGCAGCTGCTGCAAGCAAAGCAGTGAAGCAATATGCAATTTCTACTTATAATAAGGTAGAGGCAAGCGTTAAAAAAGTTTTGTCTTCGCAGGATAAAACAAATCCGTTTGATGTGATTGCGCAAAAAACAATTTTGCTGCAGAACGAATTGGTTTCGCTGAGAAAAGAAACCACTTCGCAGAAAGAAAACATTGAACTGTTCCATACGGAAATTGCAGCGCATAAAGAAGAAATTTCTTCGCTCGAAGAAAAACGCGCGGAACTGAATTCCGAAATTGAATTTCAGAAATCGGAACTTGTTTCGCTGAAAGGAACTATTGACGGGCTTGAACGCGAAGCGGAAAACAAGAGCAAAGAAATTTATTCCCTCAAAGGAAAAATTAGTTCGCTTGAGAAAGAAAAATCATCTTTGAAATCAGATATTGAACTCGGCAAAAAGCAAATTGAATCGCTGAAGGAAGTGATTGACAAAAAAGAAAAATCCATTGACGATATTACTGCGGAAAACATTTCGCTCGTGAAAAAGATTTCCGAACTTGAATCTTCCGAGGGAACTCTGAAAATAAATCTCGACTCGGAACAAAAACAACTTGCCGAACTGAAGGATGCTGGCAAAACGCAGGAAAAAACAATTAACAAGCTTACTTCCGAAAATTCTTCGCTGATGAAAAAAGTGAACGAACTCAGTTCGCTGAAAACAGAAATAGAATCCATCCGGAAAGAATCTGCTGTGCTGAAAGATATTCTGGACAAGCGCGAGCAAACCGTTCAGAAACTCACCACCGATAATTCCACGCTCGCGAAAAAAGTGGCCGAACTCGAAATGGCTTCCGATAAATTCAAATCGGAACTTTCACAGTCGAAAGAAAATATTCTGAAACTTGAAAAAGAGAAAAAGAAAATTGAAACCGATAACGGAAAACTCCAGACCAAACTTGAAAAATCAACCGATGAACTTGCTTCGCTGAAAAAACAACGCGCAGATTTATTCAAACAGCAATCAGAACCTCAGGTGGAAACTGAGACACAGGCAGAAGAATCATCCGAGCCATCTTCGGAAGGGGAAACTGCCTGAACCCCTTCTGGCATATTTCTTTAATCTCTATTAAACCAAATTTGCTTTCCGCAAGGGAAGCATAGTTTGGTTTATATTTGTCTTTTCAATTTTTTCACAATGTCAAAAATTAAAGTTGCTATAAACGGTTTCGGCAGAATTGGCAGAACTTTTTGCCGCACTGCACTATTGAAAAAGAATATTGAAATTATTGCCATCAATGATTTGACCGACAGCAAAACGCTGGCGCATCTTTTAAAATACGATTCCATTCACGGAAGATTTCCGGGAGAAATTCAATCAGGAGAAAATTTTATTTCGATAAACGGAAATAAAATAAAAATCCTCGCGGAGAAAGAACCTGAAAAACTTCCATGGGAATATTTGAATATTGATGTGGTGATTGAATCAACAGGAAGATTTCTTACTACAGAAGAGGCGGGCAAACATTTACAGGCAGGCGCGAAAAAAGTAATTCTCTCCGCTCCTCCGAAAAAAGGCGACATAAAAAGTATTGTGCTCGGAGTGAATGACCACACGCTTTCGAATGACGATAAAATAATTTCCAATGCATCGTGCACCACTAATTGCGCGGCTCCTATGATAAAAGTGCTCGATGAAAACTGGGGAGTGGAAGATGCTTACATTTCCACCGTACATTCTTACACCAGCGACCAGCGCCTGCAGGATTCTCCTCATAAGGATTTGCGCAGGGCGCGCGCGGCAGCCATGAGCATTATTCCAACTTCCACCGGAGCGGCAAAAGCAATTACAAAAATTTTTCCTCACCTTGAAGGAAAAGCAGGCGGCTGCGGAATCCGTGTTCCTGTTGCGGACGGTTCGCTCACCGATATTTCCTGCATTCTTCAAAAAGATGCAACTGCAAAAGAAATTAATGCGGCATTTAAAAAAGCATCGGAAGAATCTCTGAAAGGAATTCTGCAATATACCGAAGAGCCGATTGTTTCGATTGATGTGGTTGGAAATCCTTATTCGTGCGTGTTTGACGCGGAGTTTACTTCTGTTGTGGGAAGAATGGTGAAAGTAATTGGGTGGTATGACAATGAGTTTGGCTATTCTACACGCCTTGCCGAACTGGTGGAAAGAGCTGCCGCACTTTAATTTTTTCTTATATACTTTTCGATTTCAACAGGAATCTGATTTTTATTTTTAAAAACTAATTCGGCAAACTTTTTTGTGTTCACAGCATCGTTCAGCTTGTAATAACAAATCATCAGGTTACGCAAAACATCTCCATCATCGGGATTAGTTTCAAATGCTTTCATCAGGTAGTTTACAGCTTCTGAAATTTTTCCTTCATTAAAATAGGAAATCGCCATCCACTTCAGCGCAAGAACACTTTTAGGATTTGAATGAAGCGCTTGCGATAAATATTTTTTTGCTTCTTCGTTTTTTCCTTTGCCCGTGTAAATCACTCCAAGGTTTGTAAGTGCAAATTCATTTGCAGAATTTATTTTCAATGCATGGTTATACCAAATGATTGCATTCAATGTATCGTGCAGAAAATTCCAATACGCATCGCCAATGCTCACCGCTGCTTCAATGGAAGATGAATCAATCTCCAATGTTTTCTTGAACCAAATAATTGCTTCATCGGGATTATTTAAATTCTTCAGATAGATTTCTGCAATTTTTCCGGTGGTCTGAATATCTTTTGGCTCGTACTGAAAACTTTTTTTCAACGCACCAACCGCCTCTGCATATTTTTCATCCTTCAGCAAAAGTTTAGCATAGCCGTTATAAGCAACCACCGATTGAGGAGAAGAACTCAATGCCTTGTCGTAAAATGTGTGGGGATTATTGAAAGTCCGGCTATGAGAAAAAGTTATTCCAAAAAATAAAATCAGAAGCAAAGCAAAACTATATTTCTGAAATGGCAAGTTCAGATTTATTTCTTTCAGATTTATAAGTTCAATCACCATGATTAAAACTCCAATCAGCGGAAGATAAAGCCGGTGTTCAAAGGCGAAGAAATGTGCCTGCGGATTTTGCTGAATGAGCGTTGGAAAAAGAAACACGCTAAACCACAGCACTCCGAAAATTGCCATAGCGGTAATTCGTTTTCTGAAAACGAAAAAGAAAATTAATCCAATAAAAATTATTCCGCCTAAAATAATCTGGGCATCTTCCCGCGATGGAATCGGACTTAAACGATAAGGTAAAAATATTTTTTCTAAATATTCAAAAACCAAAAGCCCGTTTGCCTTTACTGAGCCGGTGAGAGAATCAAAAATGTTTCCGTACATAGGAGGAAGTGCGTGTTTTCGAAAAAGAAAATAAATTGTTGCCGCAAAAAAACAACCCGCAGAAGAAAGCAGCAATAATCGTTTAGATTTATTTTTATTCAGAAAGAAAAGATAAAAAATAAAAATCAGAATGAGCATGACGGAAACTTCTTTTGAAAAAAGCGCAAATAAAAAAGCAAAGAAGTGAATTAAAAAATATTTCGGGTTGAATTTAGGTTCGGAAATTAATTTTATAAAACAGATTATTGAAACGAGCGAAAATATTGTTACCATCTGGTCGCCAATTCCGGCAATCCATGCAACGCTTTGCACTAAAACAGGATGAACGGAATAAATTATCGTGAACACAAGTGAAACGGAAGAATGAAATTTTAATTCTTTCAGAAAAATAAAAAGAGCAAAGCATGCGAGAATGTGAAATGATAATCCGAAGCAATGATAAATCCACGGCTGCCCGCTTGCAATAGTGTTGCAGATTGCATAGAGAACATTTTGCAGCGGGCGGTAAAAAATATCGTACTGCTGCGAAGTATCGCCCATCACCCAGAAAACTGAGTGATTAAAAAATTCCGGAATGTTTGAAAATTTCAGCGCATCCTTCGCGAGAAGAACAAAACCATGGTCGTCAAAATAAACTAAACCGAAAGTAAGAATCTGCGCATAGAGCAAAATGCAGGTGAGAAAAATAATTTTGAAAGGATGAGTGAAGAACCAGTTTTGATTTATAACTGATGGCTGACGACTGATGACTGATGACTTTTTTTTAGTCACGATAATACTTTAACTCTAAATTTTTTCCGTCAAACACCGCGTAAGAAAAATGCATAATCCACTCGCCTAAATTTATGTATTGTGATTTTTCCGAAAGTTTGAAATCAATCGGGATATGCCTGTGCCCGAAAATAAAATAATCGAAATGTTCTTTCTTCAGAATTTTTTTTGCGTAAATCACCAGCCACTCTTCTTCTCCGTGAAAATGCAAATCTTCCGTTGCAATGCGGCTTTTACCTGACCAATATTCTGCTATGCGGATTCCAAGATTAGGATGAATGCGCGCAAACAGCCATTGGCAAACTTTGCTTGCAAAAACTTTTTTGATGAATTTATATCCTGCATCGGCAGGACCCAATCCATCACCATGACCAAGAAAAAATTTCTTCCCGCCTATTTCTCTTGTGACCGGCTCGCGATAAATTGTTACTCCGATTTCTTTTTCCAGATAGCCGAACACCCACATGTCGTGATTGCCGGTGAAGTAATGAAGTTTTATTCCCATATCACTGAGTTCCGCAAGTTTTCCAAGCAGGCGAACATACCCTTTCGGAACTGCTTTTCCATATTCAAACCAAAAATCAAAAACATCTCCAAGCAGATAAATTTCTTTTGCATCTTTTTTTATTGAATCGAGAAAGCGGACAATTTTTTTTTCGCGCTCTAAACTATTTTCGTAATCAGGCGCACCCAGATGAAAATCAGAAAGAAAATATATCATTGTGTGAATCTTCGAAAAGCGAAACTATACGAAAATACAAAATAACAGCCGAAATAATTTTTACAAATCAATATTCCTGACAAGTTCAAACGGATTCATCTTTTGAATATTGAATGTGAAACGAATCATGTGTAAGTTTTCGTTGAATCCTTTTACATCGGGATTGTTTAATTCGAAAACATCTTTAATATCTTTCGATACGAGCAATGGAAGATAAATTTCTACAATGCCTTTCATTAACGGAAGATAAATTCCCGCATCGAAAAGCATAGTTTGGTTAAGCGCGGCATCGGGCGGAAGCATGGTGAAGTCGGAAAATAATTTCAGGGGGAGTTTTCCAGGGAGCGAGCATTTTAAATTTAAAGAAGCAAGCCAGGTCTTCGACCTTCCCAGCGGAGTATACACTTTCATAGCGCCTTCGGTTTCGGCAAACTGGTGTGATAGAAGCCCATCGGTTTCACTTCTTCCGAGAAAAACATAATCGTATAAATAATCATGTGCGCCAGTTGCACCGCTTGCGTAGAAAAAATAATTTCCATTTATGGGATTTCTGTCATACAAAAAATCTCCTGCAAAAAAACGAACATCCAAACCTTTTCCTTTCTTTTTGAAATTCATTTTATAGTTTGCAGTAACAGAAGTTTTAGCAATGCGTTCTCCCTGCAGGTAATTGAACGCAATGTTGTAAGGATTCATCTTCCGGCTATTATCAATTAAATAAGTTATGTCGTGAAACTGATACCACAAAGAATGAACTGTGTTATCGGAATACACTTCATCTCTGAAAATATTTACCTGGCTGAAATTTATTGTTTGCTTCAGCGTGTTTCGCAGATGTTTTTTCTTAATCTCAAAAGAAATTTCAGGAGCAATTTTTCTGAACTTCAAATTTGAATAAGGGTCAGCATCATTTAAATAACAATATTGTTCGCCCTTCCCGCCAATGCGAACCGTCTGAAAAATTTTATTGAAGTGCATATTGTAATGCACGCTTGCGCCTCCGGCTAAATCCTTATTTCCGAAACCATACATGGGCATAAGTTGCCATTCAAATTTTTTTTCTGGAATAAAATTATTGTAGATAAGCGCGCCCGCCATAAACTTGTTGTAATTATTCCATCCCGCAACCGGTGCCCAGAAAAGTTGCGTCTTGTCGGTATTGTGCACAAAGCCGAGCATCTTCAGTTGGAGCGGTTCTGTTTTTTTGCAAAGCCCGTGCATCTTGTATGTATTGTTCTGACGGTTGATGTCCGGAATTTTATTCTCTGCATCAATTTTCAAAGCCTCCTTCATTTCCCCGGAAGGCGGAGTGAAAGAAATTATTTTCTTCCCGGCAAAACCCTCGTGCCACTGCGTGAAAATAATTTTTCCATTTTTAATTTCAGAAATGCTAAGCGGAGAATTTATTTTCCCTTTGTTCTTTACTTTTATTTCTAAATTTTTGTCATCTGTTTTTCTTGCAGAAGAAATTTTATAATCAATCTGCTTCGTTGTAGGAATTATTTCATCGAAGAACCAATTCAAATCTTTTCCCGAAACTTCTTCATACGCTTTTTTTATGTCGGGCGGATACGGATGATGGAATTTCCATTTCTCAAAATATGCCTGCGCGCATTTATCATACATTTCCGTTCCGAGATATGCCTGCAAGTAGGCAAGGATGACAGCCGTTTTTCCATAGACAACCGTTCCGTAATTCACCGTGGTGTATTCTGCAGAAGTTAAATCAACGGGCTGGTCTTTTTTCTGAACTGCGTTGAAGCGGTATGCCAAATCAAACAGCGCGCTTTCATCCAGGTCAGCCAAGCCAAGAAGTTTTCCTATGTCAACATTTTTTCCGCGCACTTTTGTCTGCATACTCATCTTCACCGAGTCCTTCGGATATTTTGTCTGCATGTAGCGGTTCTCGTTGAAAGAATTTATTCCTTCGTCCATCCACGCATGGTCGCGCTCGTTCGAGCCGAGAATTCCGTAAAACCAATTATGCCCTACTTCGTGCGCAATCACGCGGTCAAGCGTTGCATCATCGTTTGCAGCGCCAATCACCGTTATCATCGGATATTCCATTCCACCGCCAGCGCTCAGCGCGCCATCCACCGCAGTGGCGTGCGGATACGGATAATCTCCGTTCCACAGCGAATAATAATACACGGCATCGCTCACATATTTCGCGGCTTTCTCCCAGTATTTTCCATAGAGGTTTGTAAACATCACCCACGTGTCAACTTTTTTTTGCGAATGCGGAAGCGTTACTTCATCATGCAAAACGTGATAACGTTTATCGGCAAACCATCCAAAGTCGTGAACAGTTGAAGCTGTGTAGCGAAGTGTTTTTGTTTCGGAAGATGAAACAGGAAAAGAAGTATCGTGCGGATTGTAAGAAAGAATTGCTTTTGTCTCTTCGGCTTTTGCCATGAGCCATGCCGTTTCTTCTTCTCCGTTCACCAACGTTCCCGTTGCACCCACCACGTAATTTTTCGGAAGGGTGATGCTCACATCAAAACTTCCGAACTCAGAATAAAATTCTCCCTGGTTCAGATACGGAATCGGATGCCAGCCGTATTTATCATAGACAGACGGCTTCGGATACCATTGCGTGATTTGATATTGCTGGCCAATATGACCGAGCCGGGAAAAAACTCCGAGCGGAATATGCACATGAAACGGAGTAGTGATGAAAATTTTTCCTCCGGACTTCAGCGGTTCGTTCAGAATAATTTTGACAATGTCAATGCTCTGACCGGTTTCTGTTTTCACCGGTTGTCCGTTCACTTTGAAATCCAATCCGTCAATCCATCCGCGCTCTTCTTTTGTTGCAAAATAAAATTTCGTGTTCCCCTCTTCAATTAACTGTTTCGCCAGCGGTGTGTTATTATTTTTATAGCCGTTCGGCCAGATATGAAACCAAATGAAAGTTAATTCATCGGGGGAATTGTTGATGTATTCGAGCGATTCATCTGCATTCAAATCATTCTTCTTGTCATCGAGCGAAACATTTATTTTATAATGCACTTCCTGCTGAAAATAATTTTTCTCCTGCGCAGAAGAAAAAAGAAATAAAAAGAGTGAAAAAGAAAAGAATAAAACTTTTTTCATAGGAAGGCAAATATAAACCTTAAATTTCTGAAGTGAAGCAATGAGCGTTAAAAAGTATTAATGAATATACATATATTCGCTCCCTTAAATAATGAGTGTTTACGAAAAATACGAACCGGTAATTGGGCTGGAAGTGCACATTCAACTTCTCACAAAGAGTAAAGCATTTTCTTCCGACTCGACAGAATTTGGCGCGGAGCCAAACACGCAGGTGAGCGTGATTACGCTCGGTCATCCCGGAACTTTGCCAAAAGCAAATAAAAAAGTGATTGAGTTTGCCGTGCGCCTGGGAATTGCCTGCAACTGCAACATCACAAAAGAAAATCAGTATGCGCGGAAAAATTATTTCTATCCCGATTTACCGAAGGGCTATCAAATCACGCAGGATAAAACTCCAATTTGTACGGGCGGATTCATCACTATAAAAAATTCTGACGGCAGTGAAAAGAAAATTTATCTGACGAGAATTCATTGGGAAGAAGACGCGGGAAAAAGTTTGCACGACCAGGACCCGTTTGATTCGCTCATTGATTTAAACCGCGCAGGCGTTCCGCTTCTCGAAATGGTAAGCGAACCGGAAATCCGCAGCGGAGAAGAAGCATATAACTATTTAACCGAAGTAAGAAAACTTGTGCGCTATCTGGATATTTGCGATGGAAACATGGAAGAAGGAAGTTTGCGCTGCGATGCAAATATTTCGGTGCGCATTAAAGATGCGAAAGAATTCGGTAAAAGAACAGAAGTGAAAAATATGAATTCAATCCGCAACGTGCAAAAAGCGATTGACTACGAAATAAAACGGCAAATTGATTTGCTCGAAGAAGAAAAAACATTTGAGCAGGAAACAAGAAGTTTTGATGCGGTGAGCGGAACAACCTTTTCCCTGCGTTCAAAAGAATTTGCACACGACTATCGCTATTTTCCCGAACCCGATTTGCAGCCGGTAACAGTGGAGCAGGAATATATTTCAGAAGTAAAAAAAAATCTTCCTCCGCTTCCGAACGAACTATTAAAAAAATATACGGAAGAGTTTGGTCTTTCAGAATATGATTCAAAAGTGATTTCAGATACTCTCGCCAGTGCACTTTACTATAATGACCTTGTTTTTTTTACAAACAATAATTATAAAGCGGCCGCTAATTGGCTAATGGGTTCCGTTAAATCTTACTTAAATGAAAAGGCAATTTCAATCGAGGAATTTAAAAATATTATTAGCCCAGAGCGATTATCAGAATTAATCAGATTGGTGGAAGAAGGAAAGGTGAGTCATTCCATCGCATCGCAAAAAATTTTTCCCACCATGATTTCTTCTCCGTCAAAATCCCCTATGAAAATTGCCGAAGAGATGAACTTACTTCAGGAAAGTGATTCTGATTCATTAAGAGAATTGGCAAAGCAAGCCATTTTAAAATATCCGGAAAAAGTTTCCGAATATAAAAACGGAAAAGTTGGTTTGATAGGACTTTTCATGGGAGAAGTAATGAAACTTTCCAAAGGCAAAGCCGACCCGAAGGTGGCAAATAAATTAGTAAAAGAAATGTTGGATAAAAGTTAACTTTGCAGTATGAAAAAATATTTTTGGTTTTTACTTTTCGGTTTTTTGTTTCTGGTTTCCTGCGGAGGCAATAAAGAAATTTCAGATTATCAGGTCGAGGGAAAATTATCAAACAGCAAGAAAGATACCATTCGGCTGGTGGATGTAAACTCCTCGCAGATGAAAGTAATTGATTCTGCCATTGTGAATGAGAAGGGAGAATTTTATTTTACCAAAAAAGTTCCCGAAAAAGGATTTTACAGCATTCAGGTTTCGGGAACAAATAATGTAACCATCATTGCCGACAGTTCAGAGAAAATAATTTTTGAAGGCGATGCAAAAAACCTGGCGGAGAAACCAAAGGTGAGCGGTTCGAAAGATTCAGAAATGTTTCTTCGGTTTAATGAATCTACAAAAACAAATTTCAAAAAAATGGAAGCGCTTCGCATGCAGCAGGATTCCATCCGCAGAGTTTACGAAGCATACCTGAACACCACGCCCGATAAATTATTTCTCGATTCACTTTCGAAAATGCTGGAGCCCGTTTTCAATAAATTTTCTGACGAGTATAAGAAAACGGCAGATGAAACCAATTTGTACATCAAAAAATTCATAGATAAAAATCCATCTTCCTTCGCTTCGCTTGCGGCAGTGCAGATGCTGAATCCCGATAAAGACATTTCTTATTTTATAAAAGTGGCCGATTCGCTCACCGCAAAATATCCCGCAATAAAAAACCTGCAAGGGTTCAAGGAATTTGTTAACGGCAAGAAAAAACTTTCCACCGGCATGGCAGCGCCTGAAATTACAATGAACGATAAAGACGGAAAACCGCTTTCGCTTTCTTCGCTGAAAGGAAAAATTGTGCTCGTTGATTTCTGGGCATCGTGGTGCAAGCCATGCAGGGCGGAAAATCCATTTGTGGTTTCGCTCTATACTAAATACAAAGATAAAGGGCTGGATATTTTCAGCGTGTCACTCGATTTTAATAAAGATGCCTGGCTGAAAGCCATTGCGCACGATAAACTCTCCTGGAAAAATCATGTTACGGATTTGAAGCAATGGCAATCGCCTGTGGTTGCAGAATATGGTTTCCAGGGAATTCCTTTTACAGTTCTTCTCGATAAAAACGGAAATGTTGCCGGAAAAAATCTGGAAGGACCGGAACTCGAAGAAAAAATTAAGGAACTGCTGAATTGTAAGATGTAAATTGTTTGCTTATCGCTTTCCTCCTCTCGGTTTCGGCTTGAACATACGGATAAGAAAAAATTCTTTTTTATTCTGGTTGATTCGGTTTGCCCTGCGCTGGTCGCGGTGCATACGTTTGCGCGTGGCTTTTGTCTGAAGCGATTTTTCATGCGCCCGCACTGCTTTTTTGTCTGCCCGTTCTTCGTTTCGTTTTGCTTTCCATTCCGCTTTGGCTTTTTTGCGTTTCATACGCCTTGTTTCCACATCGTTCTTTTTTTCAGTCGGAGTTTCTTTATTGTCCTGTGAAAAAACAGGAAATGAAATAAAAAGAAAAAAGACAAGAACTATTTTGAGCGTGAATTTCATTTTTCAGAATACAAGTTTAGATAAAAATAATGTAACTTTGTTTCACCTTCAACAGAGAAATGAACAAAGTTGTCAAATATTATTCCATAGTTTTTATGGCGCTTGTTTCTTTTTGCGGATGCAAGAAAAAAGATAACGATCGTGTTCCGAATGTGTATGTTGATATTTATGTGTATGCAACCGACCCCAATTTTTCACCTCTGAATGCGGTGAACGGCTATCAATATTTTAGTGGCGGCTCAAAGGGAATTATTGCTTTCCGAAAATCGCAAAATGAAATTATGGCATACGACCGGCACTGCACTTACCAGGTTTCAGATGGAAATGCCGCGAGCGTTGATGCCAGCGGCTTAATTGCCGTTGACGGAGTGTGCGGTTCAAAATTTTTACTCACCGATGGCTCTGTAAATGCAGGCCCTGCTTCTGTTCCTCTCAAACGCTATCAAACCACTTTTGACGGAAGCGTTTTACATATCTTCAATTAAAGTATGATTGTAGTCACAGGAGCTGCAGGATTTATCGGAAGTTGTTTGGTTTCGAAACTGAATCAGGAAGGATTTAAAGATATTGTGGTGGTAGATGACTTTTCACGTGAAGAGAAAAATAAAAATCTTTCCGGAAAAATAGTTTCAAAAAATATTCACCGCGATGATTTTTCGGCCTGGCTGAAGGAAAATCACCGCATGGTGCAGTTTGTTTTTCATATTGGCGCAAGAACAGACACTGCCGAATTTGATAAAACGATTTTCGACAAACTCAATCTCAACTATTCAAAAAAAATATGGAGCATTTGCGTGGAGTTTGGTCTTCCGCTCGTGTATGCTTCTTCTGCGGCTACGTATGGAGCAGGGGAATTTGGCTACGATGACAATCACGCTCTCGTTGAAAAATTAAAACCGCTGAATCCTTACGGAGAATCAAAAAATGAATTTGATAAATGGGCTTTGAAGCAGGAGCGCAAACCTTACTTCTGGTGCGGACTGAAATTTTTCAATGTATACGGTCCGAATGAATATCATAAAGGAAGAATGGCATCGGTGATTTTTCATGCGTTCAATCAAATTCAGGAAACCGGTAAAGTAAAATTATTCCGCTCGCATAATCCGAAATATAAAAACGGAGAACAGTTGCGGGATTTTGTATACGTAAAAGATGTAACCGATGTCTGCTTATGGTTTTTGCGCACACGGAAAAATTCCGGCATTTACAATTTGGGTTCGGGCACGGCAAGAACATTTTTAGATTTGGCAAATACTGTTTTTTTATCGCTCGGGAAAAAACCAACCGTTGAATTTATAGATACGCCTGCTGATATTCGCGATAAATACCAATACTTCACCGAAGCAAAAATGGAAAAATTAAAAAATGCAGGATGCGAAATTAAATTCACTTCGCTGGAAGAAGGAATTAATGATTACGCGGTAAATTATCTTGAAGAAAAAAAATATTATTAGCGGCTCACGCACATTTTCCCCGAAGAAATGTTTTCATTCCCGGAAATCAAATCGTAGGAGTAAACTCCGGCAGGCAAATCAAGATTCATAACATTAATCCCCTGCCCTACCCTGTTCGTGCTTACTGCGCTTCCGTAAATATTGTAGAACACAAGCGTCATGCTGCCTGTGTTTTTCTCAGATGAAATTGCTATGCTGAAATTTTCTCCTGCCATTACGGGTGACGGATAAATTTTCACATTCGCTTTTCCTGTGGAATGTTCATTCACGCCAGCCACGCATAAGGTAGAACAATAATAGCGCTGATACAAAGTATTGGAAGGAGTGCTTACATTTTTAAATTTGAAATAGCAGGTGCCGCTGTCAACAGTGGTAGTATAAAAATGCAGAATAAATTTTTGATGCGCATTAGACGCAAGAGAAAAACGCACGCTGTCTTTTGTGGGAAGATAGCATACATTGAGGCAAAATGCAGTTGTCCAGCCGGAAGCCGCCACATTCTGCACGCGCACCACATCTATATCGAGCGTATTGGGAGTGCTATTATAAATGGTGTCGCCCAAATAACATTCAATATCCTTGCCGGCAGTATCGCATCTGGATGTATCGGGCATGGCAATGGTGAGTGCCTGCGAAAATCCTTCTACTACGCCTAAGAGGCTGCTCAGGATGACAACTATCAAGAGTAATAATTTTTTCATACTAAATTTTTTACAAAGTAATTCATCCGGTGTTTATTCCTGAAACTAAATGTACTCGGTTTTTTAATATTCTACAGAACAAAATTAGAATTAATTAACTGCTATGCAACAAAATGGCGCTGGCAAAATTAATTTTGATACCTTATTTTGTAACGGCAATTTTTCCTGTCTTCAAAAGAGAATTCCGGTTAATTAAATTGTAAATATAAATTCCCTGCGGAAGATTCATGGAAAAATAATTATCTCCGCTTACCAGCCCGTCAATGTGAGAAGCGCGGTTCCCGCACACATCATAAACAATAAGAGAATAGTTGCCTTCTATATGCCGCCTGTCAGAAATACGGAAGCAGAATGTGCTTCCCGCAATTACTGGCGAAGGAAAAAGCTGAACGCTTACATCCTCTGCAATTTCATTTGCGTGTAATCCCTTTACAGTGATTCCAACAAACTTTTTGTAAAAAACATTGGTTGAATCAGATTCATTTCTGAATCTTACAATCACCGTGGAAGTATCGGCAACAGAGTCGGAATAAAAGTGCATGCGAAACACGCCTGCCGACTGTGCGTAAAAATATTCATTGGCGCTGTCCACCCATTGAGGATAGCAAACATCAAGGCAGAGAGAAGTTCCCCAGCCGGGAGCGGTATCGTTCAGGACGCGAATGGCGTCCACCCACAATCCTTTATTGGAAGTATTCTTCAAACTATCTTCGCAATAAAACGCATCGCCCGGATTTGCATATTCTACGGTATCGGTTCCCAAGAAAATAACACTCTGCGCAAAACTTTTAGAAGTAAAAACAGTAAGCAATAAACAAACGGAAAGAAAAAAAATTTTTCTCATCCTTTATTCAATTATAATTTTCCCGGAAGAAACAGTTCCGTTTTCATCGCTGAGTTTGTAAAAATAAATTCCATGCCCCGTCCCTGAAGGGAGAGAGACCTGAATGGTTGAATTGTTGGATGGCTGGATGGTTGATGCAAAAACTTTTTCTCCAAACACATTGTATATTTCTAAACCGGAAACAGCAGACCGTAAACCGGAAACTGTAAATCTGCCGTCAGCCGATGGATTGGGATAAACAGAAATAGTTGATGAAACATTCGGCTCGTTTACGGAAGTGAGCACAGCAAGCAACTGGTCAATGCAGGGAGCCATTTCGTTGGGCGCTTTGTCAAACCAGCCGTGCTTGCAGTAAACTTTTCCATCAGCGGGGTTAATGAGGTACGCATTGTTGGGTGCAGGACCAAAGTGCGTCCAGAACTCGTTGCACGGACCATCAATTACCATAGGAATACTTGGATTTGCCGGTGTATAACAGGCGCAGGTATTGTTCACCATATCGGTGGCAGTTGCTTTTCGCTGACCATAAGTGGTTTCCTGAAGATATTTGATTGTGTTCGGATTCGGGTCCCATACATTGCAACTATAAGGGCTTACATCCGGAGATTTGGGATGCGCTTCGCAAACATACACTACCAGGAAATTTACCTTGCTTCCGTATTTGCTAAAAAGCATATTTAAACTATCCGTTTTGCCGCGCCAAACGGGGCAGGTATAACTTCCCGCCACAATGCAAAGCGGCTTGCCGGTGTTAATTAACGTTTGCGCATTGTAAGGAGTTCCTGAAATAGTATAAAGCGTAAAATCGGGAATGAGCGTGCCCACGAGGTAACCATCGGTATCAAAGTTGTAACTTCCCGAACAGGCAGGCGTGCAAACGCTGCTATTATCGGGCGGAAGAACGGAAACCCCGATGGTTGGAGCCAGCGTGGCCTGGGAAAACAAAGCAATGGAAAAAAGAATGGCGGAGGTGAGGGTAAAAAGTTTTTTCATCTGTAAAATTTATTAGTTGATGTTAATTGAAACGCTTTTTGTTTTGGATTGCTTGCCCGGGTGGTTCACCGTGCACGATACCGTTATTTGCGAAGCACCTGCCGGAGCATTATACACCACCTGAGCGCTGCTGCCGCTGATGCTTCCTGAATTTACAGACCAATGGTAGGTTATTTCGGGGCAGGCATTCTGCACGGTGGCGGTTATTTTGGTGGATGCCGATTTGGAAAGCGTATACGTATCGGCAGAAAGATTGGTGAATTGAATCTCATCATTCGTTTTGGACGCACCTGGCTTCAGGCAGGAAGAGAAAACGATGGCAATAAAACCAATAAAAAGAAGAAGTTTTTTCATGTTGAAAGATTGTTAAGGATGGATTTGTCCTTAGACGTATAAAGGTAGTAAAAGGTTACAGAAAAACTAAAGTATTCCTATATACCAGCCCCAATCCTGCCCGTCACCCCAGTTCAATGTACCATCTAATCTTCTTGATTCTGCAGGCAAACTGCAACCATCGCAATCACCTATTTTCACGAAATTATTATTAAGCCGGTATCTATAATACCAATACTTTCCATGGTTCTCCACTGGGCTTTGAGAGAAAACCTCTAAATGACAAAAGATAAAAAATAAAATTATTATTATTCTATTCATAAAAATCCACAATAGTCTGTTGTTTTTTTTAATTTTAAGTAATATTCTTTATTATTATAAGTAGTTTTTAACCAAAATTCTTTATTTGTTAAACGTTGTATTGCCCATTCGGTATCATCTGGATATAAAAAAAGAGGAGGATAACCATATACACGCGTAACAATTATATGTGTTCGACCATCGAAACTTAACCTCCCATCCCTCCCATTGCGACCAATTTTAGAATAATCTTCTCCTTTATATCCAATTGTATATCCTCCACGATTATGTCCAATTCCCGTTGAGTCTGCATTATCAATAAGAACGGTTTCCACATTCCAATCTCCCCTTATTCTACGCGTTGCACCTCTCAAACTAATACACGGTCCCTCAGGATATTTTTTGCAATCGGTGATGCAAAACGTAATGAGTAGGAAAAACAATATGTGTTTTTTATATTTCATATTCTTACTACTTGATTTTATTTTCCAACTTTTCAATTTTATCCGATAATAGTTCAATCATTTTATCCTGCTTCTCCAATTTGTTTTTCAACTCCTTATTCTCTTTATCTTTTTCCACCATGTATATAAATAATTCTTCTATGGATTGCTGGTGCAGGTAGAGCATATCATTTATGCTCATACCATTTGATAGGATTTCTTTTTCGCTGGGATAATTTTACGGAAATGTTTGCGAAAGGTTTCAGAAAAGGAGAGAAAAAAATCAACCGCTCCCTCTCCGTGCTGTTAACAATTTTTAACATCCTTCTTCAAATAAACTTCCTCCTGCTGCCGTTAGAACATTTATAAAAACAACCGCATGCAAAAAAAATTACGCTAACGCTTATGCACCGTGAGCATAAAAGAAATAGAATACGTCCTCTCCAGGATAGGAGAAGAACAAGCCGAAGAATTTTATAAATATTTTCGCAGCCGCAGGTTTTCTTTTTCCGCCATTCATAAATATATCGAGTTAAAAAAACTGCTTCCTGCCATCACTTCGAGCAAGCCGGTGCAACTCATTGCCCGCCAGTTTCACAAATCACGAATGTTTGTTTACCGTCTTAGAAAAAAATTCAACCGCAAACCACCCCCCTGAAAATTTTGTAACAGGTTGGGCAAACATGTTACAACGCCCCCGCGTTATAGCATAAGAAATAAAATCAACCGCAAAAAGATGAAGCAACTTTACTCAGGCGCGAACTAAAATTCAAACCGAATCACGAACAATAAAGTTTGTGATAACTGTTAAAACAAAAATAAAATGAAACGTATTTTTTTCGCAGTCATGCACTGCACGCCCAAGCAATTCGGAAAATTATTTCAATTGCTCAACAAAGTGATTGGCAAACTCACTGCTAATTCCAACATCTACGGCAATCCCGACCCTTCGCTGGGTGTTCTGCAAAACGAGGTGGTGCCTTTTGAAAAAGCCATTGCCGATGCAAAAAAAGGAGGCAGCGAAGCCACCGAAGCCCGCAACAAGGAAGCGCTGAAAGTTCACGGCTTGCTCAAAGAGGAACTTACCTATGTGAACAAGGTTGCAAAGAACGACAAGGACACCATTCTTCTTTCGGGTTTTGATGCAAGCGAAGAGCCGGAACCCGCTGAAGTTCCCGATGCTCCTGTAATTAAAAAAATTGACGATGGCGATTCACCGGGCACTGCAAAAATTTTTCTGGCGAAAACCACCAGCCCGCTCCTGACCAAAAAACAGAAATTAACTTTCATAATAGAAATGACCACCACCGTTTCTGATGAAAGCAGTTTCAAAACAGTTTTGCTCACGCATAATTCAAAAAAACTGATTGTGCCCAACCTCGTTCGCGGGCAGGAAGTGTTCATTCGTATTTCGGTAATGAACGCCCGCGGGCAGAGCAACTGGAGTACGGTCGTTTCTTTCATTTCAAGAACGGGAGTAAACCCTCCATCGCCATCGCCCAATCCGAATCCGCTGCCGCCTGCCGTTTAACCGTCATGGAGCAGCCCTGCCTGTCATCACTAAACAAAAAAACCGATGGCGGGCAGGGCTTTTTCGTAACCGTTCGCGGAGTTACCGTCATCGTTCACCGAGTTACCGATATACTTCACCGGCTTACCGATGTACTTCACCGGCTTATCGTCATACATCAGGGGCTTATCTCCATATTTCAGCCGCTTACCTCCATACTTCAGCCGCTTATCGATGTACCTCCATACTTCACCCATTTACCGTCATACTTCAGGGGCTTATCGTCATACTTCGATGGCTTACCGATATACATCACTCGCTTACCTCCATCGATAAGTCGCTTACCTATCATCATTTTCCGATTGATTCTGCATATTACTTTGTATTCTGCAAAATTCCGATAGATGTAGGGAACAGAATTTTACTTTTCTCTGAAAAAGATGCTGCGATGTAAATAGAAAAATCAGTTTCAACCTTTTTCCTTCAGCAGCGATTCAATGAAAGAAATCATTTCCGCTTTTTCTTTTTCATGCTCGCTGCCGGTGGCGGGACCCGAATAGCCCGTGTGAATTTTCCGCACGTTTCCTTTTCTGTCAATAATAATTGTGGTGGGAAATGACATAACATGATTGAGCATGGGCAATGCTTTGTCGGCATCTTTCGGATTAAATCCCGTAATCAGAAAATCATAACCGGCATTGAATTTATGTTGAAGGCGCAAAACATTTTCTTTTGCTTTCTCAAATGCATCCGCTTTCTCGAAACACAATCCAATTATTTCAACCCCTTGCGATTTATATTTATTGTAAAGTTCGGAAAGAAAAATGGTTTCGTCCATGCAATTGGGGCACCACGAGCCCATGATTTGAAGAATCACTACTTTGTTTTTATATTTTTCATCCGAGAGCGAAACTTTTTTGTTCTCCGGATTCGGAAAAGTGAAATCTACTTTTGGAAAACTTTTCTTCAGGAACGTGAGCGAGTCGGCATTTCTCAATCTGAAAGTGGAATCTTTATTTGCCAGCCATGTTTCCTGGTGGTGAATGCCGGAATAAAATTCTCCCCAAATGGTGCTGTCTTCCAGAATCTGCGCGTGAAACACAAACGCATGCGAGCCATCAAAGCAGGAAAGCAGCATGTAATTTCCAAACACGCATCCTTCGAGATAGCGGTAGTCGCCCGTTTCGGTCAGAAAAGTTCCGGTGGCGCCATGCGCAGTTTGCCTGAACACTCCAATGGCGTAAGAACTATCGGGCTGATTGGGGCTGAACAGGCATTTCCATTTTCCTTCGAACAAAAAGTTTTTGTCATACTCCGGGCAATCGAAGCGGTTGGTTTCTCCGTAAACGGCTTTGAAGGGAATTACATTTTTATCTTTCCGCGAATGATTGTACCAGTTTCCTTCCAGCAGTGTGTCGCCTGAAATTTTGCATCGGAACTCCGAATCAAACACGGGCATGCGGATAAAAACGGAATCGTTGCTGAAAGAAATTTCATTTACAATGATTTTTTCTTCTGCATTGTGAATAGTAATTTTGGTTGAATCGTTTTGAAACGTTAAATCAAAATTGAAAGGAAGAATCAAGCCGGTGGAATCAACCAGAGTTAAAATGCCTCTCCATTTTCCTTCTTTGAGTAAAGAAATTTTTTTTGCATTTCCGCAGGAGAATAGAATAGATATAAAAGCAATACAGGAAATAAGTAAAATGCAATGCAAATCCGCGAACACATGCGAACACCGCGAATTATTTTGTGTTTTGTTCGCAGTGTTCGAATACATTCGCATAGTTCGCATTAGTTTATCTGCAACTCATTTGAAGATTCTGAAAATATCGTTGCCCAGCGCGTAAACCATCAGAGAGATTAATAAAAACATTCCGACATACTGCGCATATTCCAGAAACTTATCGCTGGGTTTTCTGCGGGTGATAACTTCGTACAATAAAAATAAAACGTGCCCGCCATCGAGCGCGGGAATCGGGAGAATGTTCATGAACGCAAGCACGATGGAAAGAACTGCGGTGAGTTCCCAGAACGGCTCCCATTCCCATTGCGGTGGAAATAAATCTCCGATGGAAATAAAACTTCCCACGCCTTTGTACGCGCCCGTTTTGAAATTGAAAATAAGTTTGAACTGGCGGATGTAGTCCGTAAGTTTTTCAATTGCTTTGTGAATTCCCGCAGGGAAGGACTGAAAAAATCCATATTGCGTAACATTGAAGTCGTAAATTTTTTCTTTGCGCAATTCTTTAAAGTCAATAAACGCTGGCGCCACTCCGATTTTTCCGGTACTGTCTGCCATAACAGAAATTACCAGCGTTTCTTCTCCGCGCTTTACAGTTAATTTGACCTGCGAATTTTTTTTACCTGCCATCCGCGTCCTGAATTCATCGTAATAATTTATTGTGCTGTCATTAAGCGCAAGAATATGGTCTTTCTTTTTTATTCCGGCTTTTTCCGCGTTGGAGTTTTCCGAAAATCCTCCTATGTAAAACGGAATGCGTGGAAAAAGAAATGGCGCGCGTTTGTCCACTAATTTCTCTATGAAATCTTTTGGAATGACGAGCGTGGTGTCTTTCCCGTTTCTGTTTATCTGAACGTTTTTTCCATAGAGCATTTCGTGAATCACGTTCTGAAAGTTTTCCACGTTTTTTCCATCCACAGAAATAATTTTATCTCCGTTTCTGAAACCCACATCTTCCGCCAGCGAATCAATGCACCATATTCCGTCTTTCAAATTTGCGGTGGGCAAATATTTTTCTCCGAACGTAAAAAGCAGCATGGCATAAATTCCCATAGCGAGAATTAAATTCATCGTCACACCTCCAACCATCACAATCAATCTTTGCCATGCGGGCTTGCTGCGGAATTCCCATGGCTCGGCAGGTTTTTTCATCTGCTCTTTGTCCATGCTCTCATCAATCATTCCGGAGATTTTCACATAACCTCCGAGCGGAATCCATCCGATGCCGTATTCCGTATCGCCTTTTTTTATTTTGAAGAGAGAGAACCAGGGGTCGAAGAAGAGATAAAATTTTTCCACGCGCATTTTGAAAAGTTTGGAAGGAATAAAATGCCCGAGTTCGTGCAGCACGACTAAAATTGAAAGTGAAAGAATAAGTTGCGAGGCTTTAATTAGAATTTCCATATGAAAATTTAGAGGGCAAAAGTAGGATAAAATTCCATAGCGGTTTTCCTTGCTTCCGAATCTGAATTAACAAAATCACTGTATGAAGGCTTGGCAATAAACGGAACCTTTGAAATTGTTTTTTCAATCACTTCGGGGATTTTTGTAAAGGCAATTTTTTCTTCGAGAAATAATTTAACTGCAACTTCATTTGCTGCGTTCAGAATGCACGGAGCGTTGCCACCTTTCTTCATTGCTTCGAATGCAAGTGGAAGACAGCGAAAAGTTTTTGTATCGGGTTTTTCGAAAGATAAATTTGGATAATCAATAAAATTAAAACGCTCGAATGTTGAAGGCAAACGATTCGGATAACTCAGCGCGTATTGAATCGGCAATTTCATATCCGGCAAACCCATTTGGGCTTTCATTGAGCCGTCTTCAAATTGCACTATGGAATGAATAATACTTTGCGGATGAATGATGACTTCAATTTGTTCGGGCTTGAGATGAAACAACCATTTCGCTTCAATCACTTCGAGTCCTTTGTTCATCAGCGTGGCGGAATCAATCGTGATCTTCGCACCCATTTCCCAGTTGGGATGTTTGAGTGCCTGCGCTTTTGTAACCGAAGAAAGAAACGCAGCATCTTTTCCTCGGAACGGACCGCCAGAAGCAGTGAGATAAATTTTTTCAATTTTGTTTTCCCATTCTCCCGCCATGCACTGAAAAATTGCAGAGTGCTCCGAATCCACAGGATAAATATTTACTCCGTTTTCTTTTGCGAGCGCGGTGACCAACTCTCCCGCGACAACCAGCGTTTCTTTATTTGCCAGCGCAATATTTTTTTTCGCTTTGATGGCGGAAATAACAGAAGCAAGTCCCGCATAGCCGACAATTCCTGCAAGCACAACATCTATCGAATCCATTTGCACCACTTGCTCAATGGATTTATTTCCTGCGTAAACTTTTATCTGATGAGATGCAAGAGCAGATTTTATTTTTTCATATTTGCTTTCATCAGCTATCACCACGCAGTTGGGTTTGAACTCTATTGCCTGCTGAATTAACAGATCAGCATTGCCGTTTGCCGTGAGAACTTCCACCACAAAACTTTCGGGATGTGATTTTATCACTTCCAGCGCCTGAGTTCCTATTGAACCTGTGCTGCCGAGGATGGCTATGTGTTTTTTCTTTTGCTTCATTCGTAGATTCGTATAGATTCGTTTTTCGTAGATTAAAAAACCATATACTCCTGCGGGTCAATCGGAGTGCCGTTATACCAGAGTTCAAAATGCAAATGCGGTCCGCTGGTTTGCTCGCCAGAGTTTCCAATCACCGCAATGGCTTCGCCTGCTTTCACAAACTGCCCCGCTTTTTTCATCAGCACCGAGCAATGCTTGTATGCCGACACCAGATTATTTGAATGTTGTATCTGAATGGTATAACCCGTTTCAGAAGTCCATCCCGAAAATAAAACTGTTCCGTCAAGCGCGGCTTTGATGGGTTCATTTTCTTTCGCGGCAATATCCACTCCGTAATGTTCTTCCGCAGAGTTGAACGAAGCGGTTACCATTCCTTTCACAGGAGTGAAAAAGAAAAAGCTGCTGATTCCTTTTCCGTTTTTATTTTCTGAAAACGCCAGCGAATATTTATCCTGCGATTCCACTTCCGAACGGAATGCGACTTCTTCTTTGGTGGGTTTGATGTCTGCATTTTTCGGAACAGGATTTTTTTCTGTTTTATTTTTTTGAACCGCTGTGTCTCCTGAAACATTTCCGTTCAGAATATTTTTCAGGTTGTCCATTGCCTGCGTGCGCAGGTTCAATTCATATTGCAGCGAATCAAGTTTCAGCGAAAGATTGATGAGTTCCTGCCTCGTATTCACTTCCAAGCCGTAGCCGGGAATGTATTCGCGCAGCGGAGTGAATGCAACTAAACTTACGGTGAGCGTTATCATCACAATCGAAATCAATCCCACAAGCACAAAAATATTTAATGGGGTAAGCTTGAGAGAAAATTGCTCCTCGAAAGAATCATCGTTCATCACCACCAGCCGGTAGCGATTGCGGATTTTCGCCCAGAAACCCTGTTTTTTCTTTTCTTCCATATAATAAGGTAGCAAAGATAGAAAAACTCACCCCGTCCTTCCGGACACCCCTCTCTTTGCGAAAGAGAGGGGAAGGGGTAAGTTCCAAAAAATAAATTTGGTGGTTTCAAAAAGGTTTGTACATTTGCCTACTAAATTGGTCGAGTTTCAAATGAAGACAAAAATTACTTTCCAGACAATTATGACAATGTGTTGCTGCTGCTATATGCGGACGAGGAAGGGTTTTGTTTTTAAGCGATAAAAAAATAAAACGTAACAGGCAAAAGCCCTTCCGAATAAAACCGCGAAGGGCTTTTTTGTTGCCCGGAATCCGAACAAGAATCATAAAAAAGAAAAAATAAAATATGCAAAGTTTCAGAACAGAGTTAGAAAATCCAATCGTAGAAAAAGACATTCTCGATTTGGAAAAAAAGATTTCTCTTTTCCGCGAAGGGAAAATTGATTCCGAAAAATTCCGTTCGCTTCGCCTTGCGCGCGGAGTTTACGGGCAGCGCCAGCAGGGAGTGCAGATGATTAGGATAAAAATTCCGTTTGGAAAACTTTCGGTAAATCAATTGCTCGCCATCGCGGATATTTCGGATGAATATTCAACAGGCAATCTTCACCTCACCACGCGTCAGGATGTGCAGATACATTATGTGTCGCTCGACAAAACTCCTGAACTCTGGGCAAAACTCGAGGCGAGCGACATCACGCTCCGCGAAGCGTGCGGAAACACAGTACGCAACATCACCGCGTCTGACATCGCGGGCATTGACCCGAAAGAACCTTTTGATGTTACGCCTTACGCGAACGCACTCTTCAAATTCTTTTTGAGAAATCCTATTCAGGAATCTCTCGGAAGAAAATTCAAGATTGCTTTTTCTTCGAGCGATGACGACACCGCTTATACTTTCATTCACGATTTAGGATTTATTCCTAAGGTGAAAATTGAAAATGGAAAAATTGTTCGCGGTTTCAAAGTGGTGATTGGAGGAGGACTTGGTGCTCAACCATTCCTCGCACACACGGCTTATGAATTCCTGCCGGAAGAAAAAATTATTCCATTCGCGGAAGCAGCAGTCCGCGTGTTTGACCGCTATGGAGAAAGAACCAACCGCCACAAAGCGCGTTTGAAATATCTCATAGCGAAAATAGGGCTGGGAGAATTTTTGAGATTGGTGGAAGAAGAAACGCTCTCTTTGAAATCTGTTTCGTCAGAAGTTAAATTTGAATCTGAGATTCCGGATTTATCTCATCTGCAAAATACATTTACAACTTTAAAAATTTCTGACGACAGAAAATATCAGGAATGGTTAGACACAAACACATTTGAACAAAAACAGCAGGGATATTTTGCGGTAGGAATAAATGTTCCGTTGGGAAATATAAAAACGAATAACGTTAGGAAGTTCGCAGAGATTGTAAAAAAATATTCTGCGGATGACATTCGTATTACTATCTCGCAAAACTTTTTGTTGCGCTTTGTTCCGAAACAGGCACTTCCCGCATTGTATAAAGAACTTGACGCAATCGGTTTGACTTTGCCCGGCTTTGGAAGCATTGCCGATATAACGGCTTGCCCGGGAACAGATACCTGCAATTTGGGAATTTCAAATTCCACAGGCATTGCGCTCGAACTTGAAAAAGTTATCCGCAATGAATTTTCGGAATTAGTTTACGAAAAGAATATTAAAATAAAAATCAGCGGGTGCATGAATTCCTGCGGACAGCATTCGCTCGCGCACATCGGTTTTCACGGAAGCACTTTCAAGGCAGGCGCGCACGTTGTTCCCGCGTTGCAATTGCTTCTCGGTGGCGGTGCAACAGGAAATGGCGAAGGAAGAATCTCAGATAAGATTGTAAAAATTCCTTCCAAGCGCGGTCCCGCTGTTCTGAGAGCGATTCTTCGTGATTATGAAAAAAATTCTTTGCAGGAAGAAACCTTCAACGAATATTTTGACGCGCAGGGAAGAGAATATTTTGAAAATCTTTTGAAAGAGTTTACGGATTTATCTGCGCTCACCAATGATGAATATAAAGATTGGGGATATGATGAAGCGTTCAAACCTGCAATCGGAGTTGGAGAATGCGCTGGAGTGCAGATTGATTTGGTGGCAACATTATTTTTTGAAGCAGAAGAAAAACTGGATTCTGCATTCACTTCTTTCGCTGAAAAACTTTTTGCCGATTCAATTTATCATTCATACAGCACATTTATTCATTCTGCAAAAGCAATATTGCTCACAAAACAAATTCAAACCAATTCTCAGTACAGTGTGCTGAATGAGTTTGAAAAACATTTTATACAGACAGGAGAAGATAAATTTCAGAATGGATTCAAAACTTTAGTTCTCCAAATTAACCAGACAGAACCTGAAAAAGAATTCGCTGAGTTTTATTTCACGCAGGCAAAATCATTTTTGAAATGGGTGAAAGAATACCGCGAAGAACAAATTAAAAAGGAAAGTTTAATCACAGCATAGAATGAAAAAGTTTCTGATAAAATATAAGTACGAATACTGTTGTTGCTGTCGAATGTGTCGAATGTGAAGTAACTAAAACCGGAAACAAAACACCTGAAACTAAAAACTAATAACTATAAACTAAAAATTATGTCAAACAAAAAAATACAACCCAAACTAACTCTCGCAGGCGCAGGTCCCGGAGATCCGGATTTAATCACTGCGAAAGCAATCAACGCACTCGGAAAAGCCGACATTGTTTTGTACGATGCGCTTGTAAATCCCGTTCTTCTTAAATATGCTTCACCGAATGTGAAAAAGATTTTCGTAGGAAAAAGAAACGGGCAGCATTCACTCAAGCAGGAGCAAATCAATAATCTCATAGTGGATTTAGCATTTACTTACGGACACATTGTTCGTTTAAAAGGAGGCGACCCATTTGTTTTCGGGCGCGGCTACGAAGAAATTGAATATGCAGAATCATTCAACATAGAAACAGAAGTGATTCCCGGAATTTCTTCTTCAGTAGGCGTTCCTGCACGCGCTGGAATTCCTGTCACGCACCGTGGAGCCAGCGAAAGTTTCTGGGTGATTACCGGAACTACGCGCACAGGAGAACTTTCAAAAGATATTGCGCTCGCTTCACAGAGCACAGCAACAGTTGTCATCCTGATGGGCGTTCATAAACTTCACGAGATTGTGGAAGTTTATAAATCATCCGGAAAAGAAAATCTTCCGATAGCGCTGATTCAGAACGGAACTTTGCCCGAAGAAAAAATTGCAGTGGGAACAATTTCTACCATAGAGAAAATCGTGAAAGAAAAACAAATCGGTTCGCCTGCAGTGATTGTTGCCGGAGAAGTTGTGAAACTTCATCCTGAATTTGTAGCGGAAGAAGTTTTGGAAAAATATCTGTTAAATTAATTTTCGTAAAGCAAAAACAAAAATGGAAACCATAGAAGAAAAAATTACAATTGAAAAACAGGAAACCAACATCAATAAATTGTTTCCTATTTTTTTAAAGCTGGAGAAACTGAAAGTTCTCATTGTAGGCGGAGGAAATGTTGCGCTGGAAAAACTGAATGCAGTTCTTGCAAACAGTCCCGAAACGAATATAACTATTGTTGCGCCCGAAATCATAAATGAGATTTTCAAAATCTCCTATGAAAATGAGAATGTGAAAATAAAACAGCGCGTGTTTTTTCCCGGTGATTTGTTCAATGCAGATATTGTGATTGCCGCCACTGGCGACCACGACACGAACAAAATCATAAAGGACGAAGCGAAGAAGCGCGAAATGCTTGTGAACGTTGCCGATACTCCGGAGCTTTGCGACTTTTATCTTGGAAGCATTGTGAACAAAGGCGATTTGAAAATTGCCGTTTCTACAAATGGAAAATCTCCCACGCTTGCCAAGCGCGTCAAGGAAGTTTTGAATGATGCTATTCCGAATGAAACACAAAATGTTTTGGACAATCTCGAAGTGATTAGAAAAAAGTTGAACGGAAATTTTTCAGAGAAAGTAAAAAAGTTAAATGAAATTACTTCGGTATTAGCAGTGGAAAATAATATTCATTCACTTCAGCCACACTTGCTGGTTGAAGAGGAAGAAAAACCAAAATACAAGCAGGCGAAATATTGGGTTATTTATTCCTTCTCCGCAATTGCATTGATGATTGTCGGGCATCTTTTATTTTCGTATTTGCCGCTGAATGCAATCGGAGGTTATATAGGTGAAGTTGCCGGTAAAATTGACAGCACACTTTTAATTTTTGTTGTCGGAGGATTTTTGGCGCAAATGGTAGATGGCGCGCTTGGAATGGCGTACGGAGTTACGGCAACAACTTTTCTTTTATCATTCGGAATTTCTCCGGCTGCTGCGAGTGCAAGCGTGCACGCTTCGGAAATTTTTACGACCGGTGCTTCCGGAATTTCTCATCTGCGTTTTAAAAATGTGAACACAAAATTGTTTCGCAATCTTTTAATCCCGGGAATTCTCGGAGCAATTCTCGGAGCATACATTTTATCTTCTCTGGAAAATTATGCGGTGTATATCAAACCTTTCGTTTCAGTTTATACATTGATTCTCGGAGTGGTGATTATCCGAAAAGCGATTCGGAAAATCCAGACGAAGAAAAAAATAAAACGAGTCGGACGCCTTGCTTTCATCGGAGCATTTCTCGATTCCATTGGCGGTGGCGGATGGGGACCGATTGTTTCTTCCACACTTATTGCGCGCGGAAGAAGCTGGCGCTACACCATCGGTTCGGTAAACCTTGCAGAATTTTTTGTAACACTTGCAAGTTCGATTACATTTTTCACCGTAATAGGAATTCATCACTGGTATGTAATTATCGGTTTAATCATTGGCGGAATGATTGCCGCGCCTTTTGCCGCTTATCTCACTTCAAAAATTCCGGTTCGCGCAGGATTAATTACAGTAGGAGTTGTGGTGATTGTTGTAAGTTTGAGGATTCTTTTTAAAACATTCTTTTAGTGAGCGCTGAAAAAATAAATAGAATTGAAAAACTTGTTTCTGGAAAATCTCCGGAAGAATCTCTTGCTTTGCTTTCAAAAGAATTTTCCGGGACAATAATTTTCTCCACCAGTTTTGGTTTGGAAGACCAGGCAATCACGCATATTATTTTTTCACAAAATGTTCCGATAAAAGTTTTCACTCTTGAAACAGGAAGATTGTTTCCCGAAACATATTCTGTTTGGAACAACACCAGAAAAAAATATGGGAAGAACATAGAATCTTTTTCTCCGAATGAAACCGCAGTGCAGAAATTAGTTTCAGAAAAAGGCCCGAACAGTTTTTATGAATCAGTTGAAAACAGATTAGAATGTTGTTTCATACGCAAAGTAGAACCGCTGCAGCGCGCGTTGATGGGAAATGAAATCTGGATTACGGGAATCCGAAAAAAACAATCGCAGCACAGAAATATTCTTTCTTCGGTGGAATGGGATGAGAAAAACAATATTGTAAAGTTTCATCCTTTGTTTGACTGGAGTTTTGATGAAGTAAAAAGTTTTATAAAGAAAAATAATATTCCCTATAATTCTTTGCACGACAAAGGATTTCCCAGTATCGGATGTCAGCCCTGCACGCGAGCAGTAAAAAACGGAGAAGATGCCCGAGCGGGAAGATGGTGGTGGGAAGACACAACTAAAAAAGAATGCGGATTACATACACATTGAATTATGAAATATCATTTAGATTATCTTGACCAACTCGAATCCGAATCTATTCACATTTTTCGTGAAGTGGTGGGGCAATTTGAACGCCCTGCGCTTTTATTTTCCGGAGGAAAAGATTCCATCACATTAGTTCATCTTGCACTGAAAGCATTCCGTCCGGGAAAATTTCCCTTTCCTTTAGTTCACATTGATACCGAACATAATTTTCCGGAAGCAATTCAGTTCAGAGACGAGTTGGTAAAAAAAATAGGAGAGAAATTAATTGTGCGAAGTGTTGGAGATACGATTAAACAAAAAGGATTGGTTGAACAAAGAGGAAGATTCTACAGCCGAAACGCTTTGCAAACCTATACGTTGCTTGACACGATTGAAGAATTCCGTTTTGATGCTTGTATTGGTGGAGCACGCAGAGATGAAGAAAAAGCGCGAGCGAAAGAAAGAGTTTTTTCTGTGCGTGATGAATTCGGGCAGTGGGATCCGAAAAAACAAAGACCGGAGTTGTGGAGCATTTACAACGGAAGAATCCGTCAGGGAGAAAATGTGCGCGTGTTTCCGATTTCCAACTGGACAGAACTGGACGTTTGGAATTACATCAAGCGTGAGAAAATTGATTTGCCTTCCATTTATTTTTCTCACAAAAGAAAATGCATTGTTCGCCCCGGTGGCTTGCTGGCACTGACTGATTTTGTTTACACCGATGCGGACGATAGAATTGAAGAAAGAAAAGTTCGCTTCCGTACTGTTGGTGATGCAACATGTACCGCTGCGGTAGAATCAGAAGCAAATTCACTGGATGATATCATCCGTGAAATAGAAGAAACAAAAATCTCCGAACGCGGTGCAACGCGTTTGGATGACCAAACTTCCGATGCTTCGATGGAAGACAGGAAAAAGGGTGGTTATTTCTAAGAAAACATTATAAAAAATTTGTAGGCGAGAGAGGATTTGAACCTCCACGGGTTTCCCCACTGGTTTCTAAGACCAGCACGTCTGCCAGTTCCGCCACTCGCCCGCGTTACTGCAAAATGTTTTGGCAAAAATAATATAAATCATTCGGCATGGGAAACTTCATCCGCCCGGATGTTTTCTCAAATGTTCATCGGCAGAAAATGGTCCGGAGCCGTACACGAGAAAAACAAGCAGCAGTGCCACAACAAGAATAGAAAACCAGAACTGTGAATAAAAATCAAACATTCCGCTTTCTTTCCCGTTGAGAATTACCGCGCCAATCAGAATGGGAATCTGAAAAACAATTGCCCAGCGAGTAATTAATCCGAGCGCGATTAAAATTCCAGCACCCATCGCAATTCGCTCTATGTTAACTTTAGTTTCCATATTGATTTTTCGTTTAAGGTACGGAAGCGAAGCAATTACTAAAAATTAAATTCGATGCCTTGCAAATAATTACTCATGCGCTGTTTCCATCATAAGAATTATGCAAGAAATTTCAGGCGCTGCATCAGCCCTTTTAATTTTGAACGGCTCACAGGAATAAGTTTCGGACCAAGCACCAAGCAATTATCTTCTATCTCCGAAATTTTATCAAGCCGGATGATGTAAGAATTATGTGCGCGGAAAAATTTTTTTTCAGAGAGGGCTTTTTCCATTCCCTTCATAGTGGAATGGATGGTGTATTTATTGACTGATCTGTGAATGGTTACATAATCTGCCAGCGCTTCCACAAACAAAATATCACGCGTATCAATTTTCACAAGGCGGGAATTCACCTTAATAAATAAATGTTCCTCATCGTGCGAAGAAATTCCTGTCTGCATTTCGTGCATTCGTTTGGCTTTTGTAATGGAGCGGAAAAAACGTTCGTTCGAAATTGGTTTCACTATAAAATCGGTTACTTCAAAATCAAATGCGTCCACTGCAAAATCTTTATTCGAGGAAATTAAAATCACCTGTGGGCGCTCTTCTTTCAACGCGTTCATCAGTTCCAGTCCGTTTGTTTCGGGCATCATCACATCGAGAATCATTAAATCCACTTGTTCGCCCATTAATGCAGTAATTGCTTCTGCAGGAGAAGAACAGGACTGGGCCAGATTCAAAAAAGAAACTTGCGCAATTTTATTTTCCAAATCGAGCCGGGCAGTAGCATCATCGTCTACAATTATGCAGTTCATATAGGAGGAATCGAAAAATGTATGCCAACTATCGAAAGAAAATTAAAAAATTATTTTCCGTTCTATCTTTGAATAGAATGTTCTTTGAAGTATAGTAGCCGGCAGAAAAAGGAAAAAAACAAAAGGTTGTTCTACCGCTAAAACAGTAATCCAACTTAGGTTTTTGAGTTTTTCTCCGGCGATATATATACAATGGCTGAAGAAGTTAGTATGAGAATTATTTTTCTTGAGCCGATAATGAGAAAGGGCGGCTTTCGCAGAATTTTTTCCTGACGGAAAAGGCATTGCAGTAAAAAAATCTACTCTGCGAAAGCGCTCGGACTCATTAAATATGATAGAAACTATTTTCTCATCCTGCATCAACGGATGATGATATCATCGTTTCGAGACAAAGTTGAAGTCAGATAAGAGGTTGGATGAGAAAAAACGCAGGCAGAGAGGACGAGAGCAATTTACCGATTTATCGGCATTTTGCTACTTCCTCTCAGAATGCTTGCGTGATGTAAATTATAAGCCGCAGAACTGCAAAACGGGTAGGAAAATATTTTTAGAAAAAAAAATTTTGATTCCTGTACTTGCGAATGAAAAAGATTCTGCGGTTTATTTTTGTGGTCTCACCCGGATTCGAACCGGGATTTTGAGCTCCGGAGACCCATGTACTATCCATTATACTATAAGACCAAAAAATAGAATTACAAAAGCGAAGAAAATGTGCCCGGAAAAGGAATCGAACCTTCACGGTATTGCTACCATTGGTGTTTGAGACCAACGCGTCTACCAGTTCCGCCATCCGGGCAGGGATGCAAATGTAAAATTGATTGTCAAATCTAAATCCGTTTCAGATAAAAATTTTCCTGCGTGCGCATTTCTTTTTTCTCTTTTGCCTTTTTGTCTTTGTAGCCGCAGAGGTGTAGAATTCCGTGAATCATTACGCGATTTAATTCGTTCTGAAATGATGCGCCAAACTTTTTTGCATTTTCTTGCACGCGCGGAATGCTGATGAAAATTTCTGCCGTTAATTTTGGGGATGGATATTGAAAAGTGATAATATCCGTAAGCGTATTATGCTTAAGAAATTTTTTATTCAGCGAAAGAAGAAATTTATCATCGCAGAAAATAAAATTAATTTCTCCGGCTTTTCTTTTTTCTTTACCAATAACAGAGATAAGAAATTTTTTCACAGCATTTTCTTTCTTCAATGAAAAAGAAATATTCTGTGAAAAAAAATGAACAGCCATTCAGCAGTTCTTAGAAGAGTTTGTGAGTTTCTAAAAACTTTGTTGTGTAATTTCCTTTTCGGAAATCCTCGTTCTCCATTAGTTTGATGTGAAAAGCAATTGTAGTTTTCACGCCTTCAATTACAAATTCTCCGAGCGCGCGGTGCATTTTTGAAATGGCTTCTTCGCGTGTTTGCGCAACGGTAATCAGTTTTGCAACCATTGAATCGTAATAAGGCGGAATCACGTAGCCGGCATAAATGTGAGTGTCCACGCGAATGCCATGCCCGCCCGGTACATGCAGCGTGGTGATTTTTCCCGGTGAAGGACGGAAATCATTTTGCGGATCTTCGGCATTAATGCGGCACTCGATGGAATGCAGTTGCGGAAAATAATTTTTCCCTGAAATAGGAACTCCGGCTGCAATCTGAATTTGCTCGCGGATTAAATCGTAGTCAATCACTTCTTCCGTGATCGGATGCTCGACTTGAATCCGTGTGTTCATCTCCATGAAATAAAAATTGCGGTGCTTGTCAACCAGAAATTCTATTGTGCCCACACCTTCGTATTTAATTGCGTTGGCAAGTTTCACAGCGGCTTCGCCCATAGCGTTGCGCAGTTCCGGAGTCATAAACGGGGAAGGTGTTTCTTCAGCAAGTTTCTGATGCCGTCTTTGAATCGAGCAATCCCGTTCGGAAAGATGACATGCTTTTCCATATTGGTCGCCCGCAATCTGAATTTCTATATGGCGCGGCTCCTCAATAAATTTTTCCATGTACATGCCGTCATTTCCAAAAGAGGCGAGCGCTTCTTTGCGCGCAGATTCCCAGGCGTGCTCGATTTCTTTTTCTTCGTGAACAATGCGCATTCCTTTTCCTCCGCCACCCGCAGTTGCTTTCATCAAAACGGGATAGCCGATTTTTTTTGCAGTGGCTTTTGCATCTTCCAAACTTTCGAGCAAACCATCCGAGCCGGGAACGCAGGGAACTCCGGCTTTTTTCGCAGTGGCTTTTGCCGATGCTTTGTCGCCCATTGCATCAATCATTTCCGGTGTGGGACCGATGAATTTTATTTCGTGCTCGGCACAAATCTGGGCGAACTTGGAACGCTCAGATAAAAATCCATAGCCGGGATGAATGGCATCTGCATTGGTGATTTCAGCTGCAGCAATAATATTTGGAATGTTCAGATAAGAATCTTTGCTTGCTGGCGGACCTATGCAAACCGCTTCATCGGCAAAACGAACGTGTAAAGAATCTTTATCGGCAGTGGAATAAACGGCAACCGTTTTTATTCCCATTTCCTTGCAGGAACGAATGATTCGCAGGGCAATTTCCCCGCGATTGGCTATAAGTATTTTTTTAAACACAAATTTGGTTTAAGGTTATTGGTTTATTAGTTTTAGTTGATTGGTTTTTAGTTTTTGTTAACCAGAACCGGCAACTAAAAACCAAAATCAATAACTAAGAAACAAAGAACTAAAATCAGTTTTTAATAGAAACGTCCACTACAAATTTATTCTTGAGCAATCTTCTTCCGATTAAAACGGGGTAGCGCATAGCCCCCCGGTCGGTGAGCGAAATTATTGATTTTATTGTTCTGCCCGCAATGCGAATTTTTGTTTTGATTACAAATCTTTTTTCCGCTTCCCCGAAGGAATTTTTTATTTTTTTCTGCGAGAAATTTTCGAAGCAATGTTCTTTTTCATTGAAGACAGGATGCGTGGGGTCGAGCACCTTGAAACATAATTTTTTTTCTTTCACGCGGATGGCATGGCAATGCAAGGTGTTTGAGTAGGCGCCTGTATCTATCTTGGCAAAAATTCCGGTAACACCGAGCTCCGGAAAATCCACCATTTCCCTTCTGCCGATGATTTGTTTGGGTTTTATTTTTTTTTGCATGCTAAACTTTTACGCCCATCACGAGTATATCATCAATCTGCTCCAGGTTTCCTTTCCATTCTTCAATGGTTTCATCCAGAATTATTTTTTGTTGCTCCATCGGTTTATGGTGGATAGAAAGAATTAATTCTTTCAACCGGCTGCGTTTGAATTTTTTTCCTTGCTTTCCTCCAAACTGGTCGCCATAGCCGTCCGAATAAAGATAAATCGTATCACCTTTCTGAATTTCCAGTTCGTGGTTGGTGAAATTTTTTCTCGAGATGAATTGCCCGATGGGCTGCTTGTCTCCGCGGATTTCTTTCAACTCGCCATTCCGAATCAAAAGCATCGGATGATTTGCCCCGCTGAATTCCAGTTTCATATTTTTCCGGTCAAGACCGCAGAGAGAAATATCCATTCCGTCTTTTATATCCTGCGTTTCTCCTCCGCGGCTCAACACATCAGTTACGCCCTCATTTAACTTGTCGAGAATTTCTGAAGGAGTACGCAGTTGAAACATTATTATTGCGCGCTGAATATTTCCATGCGCCACCAAACTTACAAATGCTCCGGGAACTCCGTGCCCGGTGCAATCAATGGCGGCAAAAAACAATTTACTTTCTTTTTTATTTGCCCAGTAAAAATCTCCGCTCACAATATCTTTCTGCTTGAAGAGAACAAAATAATCTTCCATGTGCTCGTCCATATATTTTTTTGCAGGAAGCAGCGCATCCTGAATCCGTTTTGCATAACGGATGCTGCTGGTAATGTCTTTATTTTTTTCTTCAATGATTTTTTTCTGCTCCACCACTTCGTGTGTGCGCTGTTCCACTTTTTCTTCAAGAATTTTATTTTGCCGCTGCAGCGCTTTCACGCGGAGTTTCATCGAAACATAAAAAAATGCTGCAAGAAAAATTGCGCAAAGCAGATAAAACCACACTGTTTTCCAGAAGGGCGGCTTAATGACGAAGTGATACGAAACCGGTTCGCTCCACATTCCTTCCGCGTTGGAAGCAGAAACTTGGAAAGTATATTCTCCGTTCGGCAGATTCGGATACGAAGCCATTCTGTTTTCAGTGGGAAGCGACCACTCTTTATTGTGCCCATCGAGTTTATAGCGGTAGCGCACTTTTTCGGGCGCGCGCAAAAAAGTTCCCATGAATTCAAACACAAACTGGTTTTGCTTGTAACTGAATTCCGGAGAAGCATTCATCGGGTAAAGTTGAAGCATCACCTGCAATCCCGTGAGTTGAGTTTTTGGCGCGAGATAATCGAGTGAGTCGAAGGAAGAACGAAACCTTATAATTCCGTTGTCGGTTCCCATCCACACAATTCCGTTTTTATCGCGGAAGAAAACATTTTGATTGGGAGAAAAATCATTTCCCGCTTCGCTGAAATTATATTGGCGTGCTTGCTTTGGATTTTTTCCGTCAAGCACATCTATGCCGTTGTCGTGCGCAATCACCACATCGTTTCCCGCCCCGAGGGAAAGAATATCGGGCGACAAATCGCGGATTCCATTTTCAGTTCCGTAGTTCGTGAATGTTCTCCCGTTGTAAGAATAAATTCCTCCTTCCTGCGTGGCAAACCAAATAAGCCCGCTTTCGTCTTCGATGATGGAATAAACAATATCGCTTTTTAATCCTCCTGCTTTTGTGTTGAAGGAAGAAAAAAATTTCCCATCGTAGCGCGTAATGCCTCCGCCATCGGTGCCAAACCATAAAATATTTCTGCTGTCGCGGAAAGCGTAATACGCATAAATACTTCCGATGCCGTCTTCCTCCGAAAAATTTTTGACAGCGGATTTTCCCCTGTAATTTTCTTCCGTGAAAGAAATTTTTGAAACGCCTCCGCCTAAAGTCGCAAGCCAGATGTTTCCGTCTTTATCATCGCAGATGGACATGATGTTGTTGCTCGCCAGCCCTTGCGCTTCTGAAAAAATTGTTGTGCTGCCTGTTTCAGGGTTCAGAAGATAAGCGCCATGCCCGTAAGTTCCAACCCACACGTTTCCGTTTTTCCCTTCGAAGAGAGAAACGATTCTGAAGTCAGATTTTTTATCGCTGAAAAATAATTTGCTCTTGGGAATTCCCGATTCATCAAAATGAAAAGTGAACAACCCTTTTGGCGTGCTTATCCAGTAATTTCCTTTTGAATCGTTCATCAGCGCGCGAATGGAATCGGAAGGCAGCCCATCTTTCATAGTAAAAACTTCGAAGCGGCTGCGGCAATATTGCGTCAAACCTTTTTCGGTTCCAATCCAGATATTTTTTTCTGTGTCTTCAAAAAGCACTTGAACTTTCTGATTGGAATGCGCATTGTGCCCTGAAACAGGAAATCGGAAATAGTAGTTGTCACGAACGGTGAATGCAATCAAACCGCCTTCGGCTTCCGCACCAATCCACACCGCGCCTGAATAATCTACGAGCATGGAATAAATGGGGCCGAATTTCCACCCGCCTTTTATTCCGGGACGAATAATTTTTTTCTCTGCCAAATCATAATTGCAGAAACCCGAATCGCGCATGGCAATCCAGATTTTTCCCTTCCGGTCTTTTAAAATTATCGGAACAATATTATCGGGAAGCCCGCTTTTTGTGGTGAGATAATTTTTTTTGCCGCCTTCCAGAATAGTAATTCCCCCATCAGTGCCGAGCCAGATGCTTCCTTCTTTTGCTTCGCAGATGGAATACACAAAATCATCGCTCAATCCGTTTTTAGAATTATAATGAGAAATATTTTTCCCATCGAAAAGATATGTGCCCGAACCATATGTTCCAATCCAGACATTTTTTTTGCTGTCGGCAACAATGCAGGAAATTTTTTCTTTATCGGCAGAATCTTTCTGTGTGAAAGAAGAAAACTTTTCATTCCGGAGGAGAGAAATTTTTCCATCGGCATAACCAATCCAAAGTATGCTGTCTGAATTTTCGAGAAGTGCAGTTACTGAATTGGATGAAAGCCCGTCCTTCCTCTGAAAAAGCTTATAGGAAATTCCGTTGTAGCGAATCAATCCGAGTTCGGTTCCAACCCATAAATTTCCGCTATGGTCTTGCGCGATTGCCTGGATTTTAATTTCTTTTTTTCCGGAAATAAGTTGATGAATGCGGATGGATTGCTGGGCGGAGAGATGCTGAAACAAGTTCAGCAGGCCTGAAAGAAAAAAAATGAACGCTGCGAAACGGAGAGTTCTGTTTATGCACCTCATTTAGAAAATATAAAATAAAAAATCAGGTTGACTTGAGAGCAATTTTCACAGTAACATTTACCACTTTGGCTATTGCGAGCGAATTCATTTTTGAAACTTTTATTCCATGGTCTTCAAGTGGAATGGAAAAACCGGAATCAACGGAAATCTGTCCTTCCTTCACCGTAATTTTTGCATCAATGATTCTTTCTTTTTCAACTCCGTGAAGCAGCAGCATTCCTTTTCCGCGAACGGTATAAGTTCCGGGAACTGCGAGGTTCACATCTTCAATTATTTTTCCTTTGAAAGAGGTTTCGGGATATTTGGGCGACTCTACAAATTTTTCGTTGAAATGTTTTTTCTGCTGGGCATTTATAAATCCCTGGAAAGAAGAAAGCGGAATCGAAAAAGAAAAAGTGCGCTTGCTCACGTCCACAGTTCCTTTCACATCAGTAGAAGCGCCTTTGATAGTTTCAAAATTTGCAGAAGAAACAAACGAAACGTTCGCAGTTTGAATGGCGAGCTCATCCGAACTATGCGGGCAGAAGGAAGTGCAGGCAAGGGCAATAAATATGGGTAAGAAAACTTTTTTCATTAGAAATTCCCGCTATGAAATCGGTTGGCTAAAGTAAAAAAAATACTGATAAGAATATAGCCAAATTCATTTCTTATAATAGGGTTTATGGAATTTTGATTTACCTTGCATCCATTCATTGTTCTTTGTTCAATGTTTATTGTCCAATGCTTAATAAAAACAAAAAAATGAAAAAAATTTTTCTCATCGCGGTTTTATTTTCTTCCCTTATTGTAACTGCTCTTGGATTTTATTTTAATCCTGCATCTCCTTTTCCAAAACCAAAAGGGGTTTCACTTTTAATTTTTCCCAAAGGAAGCACCTATGAAAAGGAATGGAAGAAAGTGGATTCACTCACAAATAAAGGGCTGACAAAATCCGCGCTGGATGTAGTGGAAGGAATTTATGCAAAAGCAAAAACCGACAACAACGCTCCGCAGATTGTGAAGGCAATCATTCACCGCATAAAATTAGAATCTTATATGGAAGAATATTCTGTGCAGAAATCGATTAACAAGCTGAATGAAGAAATAAAAGATTCCAAATATCCGCTCACGCCTGTTTTGCATTCCGTGCTGGCGGAAATGTACTGGCATTATTACCAGCAGAACCGCTGGAAATTTCAGAACAGAACGCAGACAGTGAATTTTAAAATGGACGACATCAATACCTGGGATTTGAAAACCATTGTTGATCAGACTATGAAACATTATCAATCATCGCTCAAAGATGTTGACTCGCTCAAGCGCACGCCTTTGAATATTTATGACGATGTAATTATCAATGATGAAGTGAAAAATACGGATAAGCCCGCTACGACAAGAAAACTTCGCCCATCACTTTTTGATTTTCTCGCGCACCGCGCAGTTGATTTCTATATAAATGAAGAACCGGATATTATCAAGCCCGCTTTCAAGTTTGAACTTAATAGCGAAAGTTATTTCTGGAGTTACAATGATTTTGCAAAACTGAAAATCGAGAACAAAGATTCTCTCTCGCTGAAATTTTATGGAATAAAATTATTGCAGGACTTAATTGCGTTTCACAGTAATGATGCGAATCCCGAAGCGCTGATTGATGTTGACTTAAAGAGATTGAAGTTTGTCAGAAGCAAGTCCATCATCGAGATAAAAGACAGTTTGTATTTGCAGGCGTTGGAAAATCTTGAAAAGAAATTTTTATCGAATCAATCTTCAACAGAAATCTCCTATGAAATTGCGCAGGAGCATAACAATCGCGGAGCAAAATATAATCCGCTCATAGGTGATGATAACAAGTGGGAAAAGAAAATCGCTTTGCAGATTTGCGAAGACGCGATAAAAAGATTTCCGGAATCATTCGGAGCAAACAACTGCAAATATTTAGAGTCGCTCATCAAAACAAAATCTGTTACGTTTAATGTGGAAGAAGGAAATCTTCCCGGCAAACCGTTCCGCGCAAGAGTTCAGTATAATAATCTAAGCAAAATTTATTTGCGAGTCATAAAAGAAAGCGCAGACAGATTTTCTAAAGATGTAGAAAATCTTTATGGCGAAAAACTCATAGACAAATTTTTAAAACAAGAAACGGTGAAAGAATGGAGTTTGGATTTGCTTTCTGATGGCGACTATCAATCTCATTCCTCGGAAATAAAAATTGATTCGCTTCCGCTGGGGCATTATGTATTGCTCATCGGCTCTGATAAAAGTTTTACTTACAACAAAAACGGAATTGCGTATGGAAATCTTTTCGTTACAAATCTCAGTTATGTTCAGCGCAGAACAGAAAATGGCGGTTATGACTTCACGGTTTTTCATAGGGAAAACGGAAATCCGCTGAAAGGAGTGAACGCGCAGCTCTGGTACAACAAATATAATTACACGCTTCGCAGGTATGAATACCGCAAAGGAGATTCTTATTTAACGGATGAAAATGGGTTCTTTCATATTCCTGCTTCAAAGAATGATTCGTATGAAAATGATTTTGTGGAGTTCACTAATGGAAACGATAAATTGTATTCCGATAACGGAATTTATCTCTACCGCTATTATCCGCAGGAGAAAAAATTTTATCCTCATACCTATATGTTCACGGACCGAGCGATTTATCGTCCGGGACAAACAATTTATTTCAAGGGAATCATGATTGAGAGCGATGGAGAAACCAATCGCATCCTTGCGAACAGAACGGAAAATGTAATTCTTTACGATGTGAACTACCAAGAAGTAGCAAAAGTTTTACTCACGACAAATGAATACGGAAGTTTCAACGGAACATTTGTGCTTCCGCAAAATTTACTCAATGGACAAATGCATCTGGGAAATGCGTACGGCTACGCGTATGTTTCCGTGGAAGATTACAAGCGCCCCAAGTTTGAAGTGACCGCGCCTCCGATAAAAGGAGTTTACAAACTGAACGGAAATGTGGAAGTGAAAGGCAAAGCAGAATCGTATGCAGGTGCAAATATTTCAGGAGCAGAAGTGAAATACCGTGTTGTCCGCAATGCAACGTTTCCTTATTACTGGTACTGGTGGAGAGGATATTATCCTTCGTCTCCGCAAATGGAAATCACAAATGGAATCACCACAACGAATGATACGGGAGGATTTGTCATCAACTTCAAAGCAATTCCTGATTTGAGTATTTCGAAAAATTATTCTCCGCTATATACGTACACAATTTATTCCGATGTCACTGACATCACCGGAGAAACACACAGTAATGTAAATTCTGTTTCGGTTGGATACAACGCGATGAAGATGGATGTGAACATTGGCGGAAATGTTTCAAAAGACTCTGTGCCGAAGTTCAATATCAATACAACAAATCTTAATGGAGAATATGAGCAAGCAAAAGTAAAAGTGCAGATATGGAAACAGGTTGAACCGAATCGCCTGTTCAGAAAAAGATTATGGGAACAAGCCGACAAACACCTGATGACTAAAGACGAATACTATGCGAATTTCCCGAATGATGAATATGCTGACGAAAGCAATTCTTACAAATGGGAAAAAGGCGCGCAGGTTTTCTCTTCTGAAATCGAAACCATAAAAGACAAGGATGAACTTTCACTCAGCACGATTGCAAACTGGCAAGCGGGTTCTTATGTAATGGAAGCCACCACAAAAGATAAATTCGGAGAAGAAGTGAAGGATGTGAAATACTTTACAGTGTATTCTTCAAACGGAAATATAGTTCCTGTAAATGATTATGACTGGTACTCCGCGTTGAAATCAGACGGAGAGCCCGGCACCAAAGCAACTTTCCTTATCGGGACAAAATCTTCCGACACAAAAGTTTTATTCGAGATAGAACACAAGAATGAAATTGTGAAAAAAGAATGGCTTACATTGAACAATGAGCAAAAGAAAATTGAAATTCCCATAGAGGAAAAACATAGAGGGAATTTTGCATGTCATTTAATTTTTGTGAAGAATGGTCGCGCATATTCGCATGACCAAACCATCACTGTTCCATATACAAATAAAGAACTGGATTTGCAGTACGAAACTTTCCGCGATAAATTAATTCCCGGACAAAAAGAAGAATGGAAATTAAAAATCAAAAGCAAGAAAGGCGATAAGATTGCTTCCGAACTTCTCATGGCAATGTACGATGCTTCGCTCGATGCTTTCCGCGCGAACAGCTGGGCGTTCAACATTTACAATACCTATTACGCGCAGCGCAGCTGGGAAATTTATCCAGTCGCAAAAAATAATACTTCGCAAATTTTTTCCAAGGACTGGAATATTTATCCTGCGCTTCTCTATAAATATTACGACCGGCTGAATTGGTTTGGCTATTACAATTATGGTTACGGAAACTACAGGTATTATTATAAAGGAGGAGGTAGAAAAGATTATGATGGAGATTATGAAATGGATGAAGGTGTGGCCGGTGCGGCAGAAAAAATGCCCGCTGCAAAAGCAGATTCACAAACTGAGACAACTGTAAATGCCTATGGATTTCTTGGCGGAGTAAAAAAGGAAGCATCTAAAAATAAAGATAAAGCCGGTGAAGAAGTTGATTATTCAGTTCCTCTTATTGATGCCGATGCAAACACGGGCGGAACCGTTACAAGAGAACAATCAGGAAAATCTCACGAATCACTCGCAAATATTTCAGCAAGAAAAAATCTGGCGGAGACTGCATTCTTCTTCCCAACGCTGATGACGGATGAGAACGGAAACGTAATTATCAAGTTCACCGTTCCCGAAGCGCTCACGAAATGGAAAGTGATGGGGCTCGCGCACACAAAAGATTTAAAATACGGGCAGATTGAAAAAGAAGTGGTGACGCAAAAAGAACTGATGGTGACTCCGCACGCTCCGCGTTTCTTCCGCGAGAATGATAAAATAACTTTTACCGCGAAAGTGGATAATCTTTCTTCTGCCGATATGAACGGAACCGCGCAACTTTTTTTGTACGATGCAATCACGATGAAGCCGCTGAATATTTTTGTTGTCTCAGCAACTGATAATGTGAAAGGAGAAGCGACTTCTGTTACTTCCTTCACTGCGAAGAAAGGACAAAGCGCTCCGCTTGAATGGAATCTTTCAATTCCTGAAGGCGTTGGCGCAATCACTTATAAAGTGGTTGCGAAAGCAGGAAACTTTACCGATGGAGAAGAGAATGCAGTTCCTGTTTTGACAAACAGGATGCTGGTAACAGAATCTCTTCCGCTCCCGATTAGAAGCAAGCAAACAAAAACTTTTAAGTTCGAAAAATTTATTTCCCAGAACAATGGTTCAAGCACGTTGCGAAATCATAAACTCACTTTGGAATTTTCCGCAAATCCTGCATGGTACGCGATGCAGTCGCTTCCTTATATAATGGAGTATCCGTATGAATGCGCGGAGCAAACTTTTTCAAGATTCTATGCAAACTCGATTGCTTCGCACATTGCCAACTCTTCCCCGAAAATAAAATCTGTGTTTGATAGTTGGAAATCTTCTTCGCCCGATGCATTCTTATCCAACTTGCAAAAAAATCAGGAGTTAAAATCTTTGATGCTCGAAGAAACTCCGTGGGTGCTCGATGCGAAAGATGAAAGCGAAAGGAAGAAAAGAGTCGGATTGCTTTTCGATTTAAATAAAATGTCGAACGAACTTGAATCTGCGCTGAACAAATTGCAGAAGATGCAGGCGAGCAATGGCGGCTGGCCATGGTTCGAAGGAATGCCCGATGACCGTTACATCACGCAGCATATCGTAACTGGAATGGGACATCTCGATCACCTCGGAGTAAAAAATATTCGCGAAGATTCTAAATCGTGGAATATGGTGAAGAATGCGGTGAGATATCTGGATGACAGAATCCGCGAGGATTACGAATGGATTTTGAAACACGATAAAGAAAATATTGACAAAGACCATTTGAGTTACGAGCAGATTCAATATTTATATGCGAGAAGTTATTTCAAAGATATTTCTATCGCGAATCATAATCAGAAAGCATTTGATTATTATAAAGGACAAGCGCAAAAATATTGGCTCGGCAAAGGAAGATACATGAACGGAATGATCGCACTCGGGCTTTTCCGCTATGGAGATAAAAAAAATCCTGCGGATATTATGAAATCGCTGAAAGAAAATTCTCTCAGCAGCGAAGAAATGGGAATGTACTGGAAAGAAAACTACGAAGGATTTTACTGGTACGAAGCGCCTATTGAATCACAAGCGTTATTGATAGAAGCATTTGATGAAGTGGCGGGAGATAAAAAAGCAGTGGATGATTTAAAAGTTTGGCTGTTGAAATCAAAGCAAACGCAGAACTGGGAATCCACGAAAGCAACTACGGAAGCAGTTTACGCTTTGTTGTTGAGAGGAACCGACTGGCTCGCTACAGAATCCAATGTGGAAATTTCCCTCGGTGATATGAAGATCGATCCTAAAAATATGCCAGACGTAAAAGTAGAAGCAGGCACCGGCTATTTCAAAACATCGTGGAGCGGAAGCGACATAAAACCGCAGATGGGAAATATAACTGTGAGTAAAAAAGACGAAGGCGTTTCCTGGGGCGCAGTGTACTGGCAATATTTTGAACAACTGGATAAAATCACTCCGCATAAAACTCCGCTTCAACTCGTGAAAAAACTTTTCATAGAAAAAAATACTGCGTCAGGTCCCGTGATTGAGCCTGTAACTGAAAACACAAAACTTAAACCCGGAGATAAATTAAAAGTGAGAATTGAATTGCGTGTTGACCGAGACATGCAATATGTTCACATGAAAGATATGCGCGCTTCGGGATTCGAACCGACAAATGTTTTTTCGCAGTATAAATATCAGGATGGGCTTGGTTATTACGAAAGCACGCGCGATGCATCCACAAATTTTTTCTTCTCGCACCTGAACAAAGGAACTTATGTGTTTGAATATCCTTTAGTGGTTTCTCACAGCGGTGATTTTTCAAACGGCATTACAACCATACAGTGCATGTATGCTCCGGAATTTACCAGCCACAGTGAAGGAATACGAGTGAAAGTGGGGAAGTAAAAAAGTGATTTCATTTTTTCGCGCCAAAAAATAGTTTACAGGAAATTTTCCCAACATCTATCTTTTTCCTACTATTGTCTGCGCAAATTCATTATGCCAAGGATTTACTTATTTCTGTTTTATTTTCTCTCTGAGTTATTTTGCTTTTCTCAAAATCAGAGCAGCGAAAAAGCAAAGTGGTTTATGTTCCGCAAATCTGATTCTGCCTTTTATTTTTCCGGGAAGGCAATGAAAGAAGCAAAAGATTCTTCCGATTTTTACTATGGAAAATTTTTATTCGGACAATGTATTTTCTGGCAAGGGCATATTGACAGCAGCATTTCATATTACAATGCTGCAGAAAAATTTTTCATCCGAACAAAAGATTCTCTGCGCCTGATGGAAGTATGTGCTGAAACCGGAAATGCGCTGAAGGTTAATTCACAATATGACAAATCGTATGATTGCCTGATGAAAGCGCTGAATATTGCACAGTCGGTTAATTCCCTGCGCTGGCAGACAATGCTCAATATTTATTTGGCAGAACATGCGCGCGCCATCGGCAACAAAGCAAATGCGCTGGTGTTTATTGACCGCGCATTTAATCTTGATAATATTAATCCGCTGAAAGATGATGACCTTGCCGAACTTTATCATCGCAAAGCCGCCATTGAACATGAGTTCGGCAATGCGGAAAATGCCGAAGCATATTCGCTGAAGAGTTTAAAAATTTCCGAAGCGCTCGGCAACCTTCATCAGCAGGCTACTTCTTATAATGAACTGGGATTTTACTATGGAAACCATCGTCCACAAGATGTTGTACAATATGAAAAGCCCTTGCAATATTATTACAAAGCGGAAAGTATTTGGGGAAAATTAAACTTCAAAAGATATTATACATGGGTTTGGAGAAACATTGCGCGCGAACTTTGGAGCAACCACCGCTATGAAGAATCCACGCGCCTGCTGAAAAAAACGCTTTCTATTTCTGAAGAAAATCATTGGGATGAAGTTTCTTCGGATGTTTCTCAACAGTTAGCGGCAAATTTTGAATCACAGAAAAAGACCGACAGCGCTTTATACTATTATAAAAAACACAACGACTATTTTGCTTCCACGCAGGAAAAAATCAGAAGCAAAGGATTTGAAGACATTGTCATAAAATATGCCACTCAGCAAAAAGAAGAAATGCTCCGGAAGCAAGAGCGCGAAACTTCACTGGCAAAAATGGAAGCGGAAAAAACAGCGAGCCAGCGGAATTTTATTCTGCTGCTGCTTTTTATTCTTATCCTACTCTTTGTGGTAATTGCCTATTTAACATTATCGCTGCAAAAGAAAAATATTTTGCTCGGAGAAGGAAACAGGAAAATTGAATCTATCAACAAGCAATTGAAATCGGAACTGAACCAGAAAAATATTCTTCTTGCCGAACTTCACCACCGCGTAAAAAATAATCTGGCAATTCTTTCCGGGCTCATCAATCTTCAAAAGGAATCCGTGAAGGACGCAGCCGCAAGCGAAATTCTTCAGGACACGCAGAACCGAATCCGCACCATTGCCATTATTCACCAGGGATTGTACAGCATCAATGATTCTGAAAAAATTAATTTTGAAAAATATCTTCAGGAACTTTCTTCTTCCTTAATCAGCGCTTACAAAAAGCAAAAAGAAAAAATTGAATGCACAATAGATTTTCAAAACATTGCGGTTAATATCAATAAAGCCGTGCCGCTTGCGCTCATCATGAATGAACTTTTATCCAATTCGCTTAAGCATGCATTTAAAAATTCTCATGGCGGAAAAATGGGGATTACCGGAAGAATGGAAAATAAATTCCTGCATCTTTTTGTTTATGATAATGGTCCCGGCTTTTCTCCCGATTTCAATAATCTTTCTTCTTCATCACTGGGATTGCATCTGGTAAAAATTCTTTCCGAGCAACTGGATGCAGAATATCATTATCATTCTCAAAAAGGGAAAAGCGAATTTAGTTTTTTAATTCCGCTTTAATGCTTCATCCTACCACGCTTCCTAATTGCATCAGCACGTTGGCAACTTTCAAACTTTGGGAATCAAGTGCGGATTTGTTAATGTCGAATTTCAATGCATCGTCTTCTTCCACCACAAAACTTATGGCAGCGCCTTTTTTTGCCAAGCCCTCGCGCTCGGCTACAATCAACACCGGTTTGCCTTTTGTTTTTTCGGCAATAAGTTTCAACATGGAACTTTTTTGAGAAGGAATATAAATCAGGTTGCAGGAAGCAGCTTCTTCTGCCGATGAAATAATTTTCACAATAATTTTTTTCCCTTTTGCTTTTTTATTTTCAGACAGCACCTGCAATTCTTTTTGTATAGGGGAATCGCCCGCCACTCCGATTATAAATTCATTTTTTTCATCGGGCGGCCATTCGACATATTTAATAAAGTTGTACAGAAACAATGTGTACGCTTTATAATCTTTATCCTGAGAAAAAACTTTTTCACTTTTTCCTCCGATGAAAACAAAAAATCCAATTGCAAAAATATAATTCACCGCTTGTTTCATCTTCTCTGCTTTTTTTCCGATTTTACTTCGTAAATTATTTTCACCAGAATTTCTCTCGATGGTCCAGGCAGCGGGGCATGATAGCCGTTGTAGGGCTGAATGAATTTATATTTCGAATCAAGAATATCGTAACATCCTGCGCCAACTGTTAATCCCTTCACGCCAAAATTTCCGACATTGATAAAAAAATTTGCAAGAAGAATTGATGGAAATTTTTCGAGAACAGAATTTTCTGCGCTGTCAATAGTAGAATAACCGTAACGCGCTCCTATGTAAGAAAGAGTGGTAGAAATTCCAAAATGTTTTCCCGCCTTGAACCACGCGCTTACATTTGCTTTATGCGAGGGAAAAGAAAGCAGCATATCAAAATGCCCGGGCACAGAATAGTCGGCAATTTTCTTTTTTTGTGAAACGGTATAAAAGGAATAATTGGCAATCAGATATCCCCATTTATCCCGCACCCGGTATTCAAGTTCCATGCCTGTGCTTCCGGCTTCTCCGTAATTTTTATAGTTGTCGGTGTAGAGGGAATCATTGAAATAATATACGATGGGATTTTTTGTGGTGATGTCAAAAACATTTGCTGTGAAAAGTGATTTGCGCGTGAGTTGGTAGCCAATTTCAAATTCTTTTACCGAAGTGTATTCCGGTTTGATTGAATCATGCCCGAGATTTATATTTTCAATAGATGGAGCCCTGAATGAATTGCTGTAAAGCAATTTAAAATGAAACCGGTTTATTTTTTTTGTAAGGCCGATTCGCGGGGCAAAAGCAGAACCATAATCGCTATGAATATCGTAGCGCGCTCCCAGAATAAAATTTACAAACCGGGTTTTTGCCAGGCATTGAAGAAAGTATGCCTGATTAAAATAACTGACTGTTTTTTTTCCGTTGTAAAATTTTCCGCTGTCGCTTTGGTCAACTGCTTTTTCGGAATATGCTTCAACTCCTGCAATGAAATTTATTTTACGGGTGAGATTATAGGAGGCAGTAATATTTCCGGTGAAACGCTGTGCTGCCTTGTTGTAATTTTCTGCAAGCGTATCAATGTTGGTAATAGTTTGCCAGGGAGTTTGACTTTTTATATTCAACTTTGGCGTGATGGTTAATTTTTTTTTCTTTCCGGCAACTGCAGCATATTTCAATTCAAAAAAATGTGATTTAAAATCCAGCGGATAAGCAAAAGTTTTTATGGAATCATACGAATCGCGCGTAGTGGTTTGATACAAATCCAAAATCCACCGCGCGCTGAATCCCTTATACGCCATTCCGGCATTGATGTGTGTGGGATTTAGTTGGGAATTCCCCGTCATGTTGTAACTGTTTCCATACAGGTCAGAATAATTTTGATCACTCCGGTTCGCGCTCCCGACAAAAGCGCCAATAGTAAACTCAAAATCTTTTTTTATTTTTCCGGCAGAGAGATTAAAATTTCTTCTGCCCGTTGCGCTTTCCATCTGCCCGTAAGTTCCCGTTAGTGAAATGCCCGGCAAATCAACTGCGCTTTTAGTAATGATGTTAATCACTCCGTATTCCGCGAAGCCACCATAGATGGCAGAGCCCGGACCGCGCATCACTTCAATTTTTTTTATCTGGTCAACCGGAAAATGATTTCCGAATTGATTGGTGGCGAAAAGAAGTTCATTCATTTCCTGCCCATCGAGCAGTACGAGCATTTTTCCTTCGTGCGCCCACAATCCGCGCGTGCCAAGTCCCACCACGCCTTCCACATCCACACCGAAATCAATTCCGGGAACCAAACGCAACACGTCAATTAAATCTCGCGCGCCTGAGTTACGAATTTCCTCATCAGTAATAAGGGTAACAATTCCGGGTGACTCGCGCGCGGTGAGTGGTTTTTTTGATGCAGCAAGAATGAGCTGATTGATGAGTTCTTCCAGTTCGGAAGGAACACCGTGAGCTTTCAGCGTGAGCAATTGCTCCAGCGACATTTCAAAATAATCGAACGTGTCTTTTGGAAGAACAGTCGGCTGAAAATTTTGCTGTGAGAATCCTTCGACTTCGCTCAGGATAACAAATGAAAGAGAAAATAAAAAAGAAAAAAATAGTTTCATGGGGAATCAAAAATAGAAATTAAAACGCAAAATGTTTAACTGGCACGAAAAATGAAATCAACAATCGTAAAATGAAATTATTCTGTTTCTTTCAGCGTGAGCGAAGCGAGAATCCAGAGAATGAAAATGTAACCGCCAAGTATAGCAAAGTCCGCATAAGTTGAACTTAAATCGTAATCCGGTTTGATGATTTCGTGAATGATATTTACTGCGTAGTGGAGCGGAAGACAATCTCCAACAATTTCTGCCCATTTTGGAAGTCCGCTCGGGTCAACAATTAATCCTGTGAGAAATACGGAAGGAAGAACAATCAGAGGAATGAATGGGAACACATGTCCTTCATGTTTTGCAAACGTGGAAACAAAAATTCCTAACATGACAGAAACAATTGCCAGCAGCCAGATGACAATGAAAAGCATAACGACTGTTTTCGTTTCGTAATCTAATTCAAACAGCCAGATGGTTTCGAAAAGAACTGCCGTTGCCTGCAAAGTTGCCAGCCCGAAATAGCCAAGCGTGTATCCTCCAATGATGGACATTTTTGAAAATCCCCCAATCATCATTCGTTCAAGCGTTCCGCGTGTTCTTTCCTGTACCAAAAGAATAGCGCAGAGAATAAAACTTAGGAAATGCACTATGAACGCGCTCATGGGAATTGTAAAGCTGGTATAAGAAATAAAAGGGTTGGCAGGAAATGTGTCGAATAAAAGTTTAAGCAAGTAAATAATGATGAGCGGGGCAATGATGGAGAGGGCTAAAAATCTTTTGTCGCCTTTCAATTGGCTGAGTACTCGTCCCGCTATGATAAATGTGTTCATTTATTTTTTTTCGCTTTCTTCTTTTTCTCTTACAATCGCAAGAATAATATCTTCAATATTATCTGAATGGAGTTCAATGGATGAAATATTTTTCTCTAATCCGAACTTTTTCAATTCATTTGCCAAACTTTCCGGAGTAGATTCAATAATTGATTCTTTTGTTTCATTTCCCGAATGGATTTTCATTTTTGTTTTTCCCCGCTCTAATATTTTCTGCGGAGTGTCCACTGCAAGAATTTCCCCGTTGCGCAGAATGGTGACTTTGTCGCAGAGCATTGCTTCATCCATCAAATGTGTGCTGATAAAAAGCGTAACTCCTTTGTCGGCAAGTTTGCGGAATAAAATCCAGGATTGCATTTTCAGGTGAGGGTCAACTGCGGCAGTCGGCTCGTCCAGGAAAAGAATTTTCGGGTCATGCACCAGCGCACAGCAGAGCGAAACTCTTTTTTTCATTCCGCCAGAAAAAGTTCCGACTTTATCATTTGCCCGAGAAGTCAGTTCAGCGAAAGAAATAATTTCATCTGTTTTCTTTTTTAAATCCGAAACATTCTGCGCTTTGCCGAAAAATAAAATATTATTTTTTGCGGAAAGGTCATCGTACAGTGCAGGACTTTGCGGCATATAGCCGATTTGCTTTCGGAGTTTCCATTTGTCTTTGAGCGGGTCAAGCCCTAAAACTTTTGAGGAGCCATCAGTTGGTCGAAGCGAACCAACCAGCGCTTTTATCAGCGTAGTTTTTCCTGCGCCATTCGGTCCAACCAATCCATAAATAGTTCCTTCGGGAACATCGAGGTTGACATTATTAAGCGCGCGGAGTTTTCCGTAGGATTTTGAAAGGCTTTTTATCTCGACTGCGTTCACGTTGTAAAAATAAAATTATTTGCCGACTAATTTTTTCAATCCGGTTTTCCAATTAGAAGCAATCAGGTACATTACGGGAACAAGAATCAATGTCAAAAATGTAGCAAACCCTAAACCAAAAATCATTGTCCACGAAAGAGGTCCCCAGAATGCAACGCTGTCTCCGCCAAAAAATAAATGCGGATTTAATTTTGTAAAGAGAGTTACGAAATCAATGTTCAGTCCCACAGCTAACGGAATCAATCCGAGAATAGTTGCAGACGCAGTGAGAATTACCGGAGTCATTCTCGTTCTTCCCGCTTCGATGATTGCCTCGCGCACAGGCATTCCCTGTTCTATCATCAGGTCTGTAAATTCTACGAGAAGAATTCCGTTCCGCACTACGATTCCTGCGAGCGCAACAATTCCGATTCCTGTCATCACGATAGACATATCCATTTTGAATATTGAAACCCCCAGCAAAACCCCGATTACACTGAAGAAAATTTCTGTGAGAATGATAAAGGGTTTGCTGACAGAATTAAATTGCAGGACAAGAATTAAAATAATAAGTCCTATGGAAGTGAGAAGCGCGCCACCGAGGAACGAAGCAGTTTCCTTTTGTTCTTCCTGTTCCCCTGCCATTATAATGGAAACTCCATCGGGCGCTTTGAATTTGTTTACTTCCTTTTGCATTTTCGCTACCACTTCGTTCGGATTAAAATTGCTAAGAACATTCGAGCCAAGGGTGATAATGCGTTTCTGATTTTTTCTTTTTATTCCCGAAAAAGTATTTTCATAGCGGATATCTGCAAAAGCGGAAAGCGGAACCTGGCGAATCATTCCGTTCATTGCCATGTCGCGGTAAACGATGGTGAGATTTTTAAGCGCGTCAATATTATTTCTTTGCTCGGAAAGATAACGAACCTGAATCGGGTATTCATCTTCCAAATCTCGGAACTTGGATGTTCTGTCCAAACCAAAAACGGCCTTTCTGATTTCAGAAGCAATTTGTCCTACAGAAATTCCTTCGCGGTTGGCACGCTCGCGGTTGATGTCAAAAACAATTTCCGGTTTGTTATCCTGGAAATCAGATTTTAATTCTTCCACGCCATCAATATGAATTGAATCGAGATAATGTTTTAATTTTTTTGACGACTTCATTAAATCTTTCAAATCATCTCCGGTGATTTCAATTGAAATCGGTTTGGATGTCGGAGGTCCCGCGCGTTCCTGGTCAACTGTAATTTCTGCTCCGGCAATTCCCCGCACAGCCGCGCGAACTTTATCAAGATAAGCAGAAGTAGATTCTCCGTTTCTTTCCGCATAAGGAACAAAAGCGATTTGCAGTTTTCCTTTATTAGGATATGGACTTTGATCTTCATCCTGCGGATCGGTAACGCTGATAGTCACGTTTGTGATAATAGATTGCACGATTGGATTTTGTTTTCCACCGGGATAAACAACATTGTTCACGCGCTTCTCCACATCTTTCATCACTTCGTTCGTGTAGGCAGGATCTGTGCCGATGGGAAGAGAAACATATACGAAAACAAAATTCGGCTGCCCTTTCGGAAAGAAAACAACTTTTGGAGAACGAACCATCATAAGTACAATGGAGAAAATAAAAATTCCAACGGTTGCGAACATTGTTTTCCATGGATTGTTCAACGCGCGTGAAAGAAAACGTTTATATCGCTCGGTAGCTGCAGGCCAGACTTTTTCCTGGAATTTTTTCACCCAGTTCTCTATAAAAAATCTATAAAGTAAATTCAGAGCGAGCATGAGAATGAGAAAGTTTCCCATTCCGATATTTCTTCCGAGATAAAATAATAACGCCAGAACGATAAAAATTATCGAAGTGATTTTCGCTCCGCGTGTCCATTTCGATTTATTGTGTTCGTTTTCATCGTGCGGTTTCATAAATCTCACAGCGAAAACAGGATTAATAATATACGCAACGAGAAGCGAAGCCATTAATGTTATGATGAGCGTGATAGGAAGGAAAAACATAAATTTTCCGATAACACCTTTCCAGAATGCGAGCGGAATAAATGGCGCGAGCGTAGTCAGAGTTCCTGAAAGTACGGGAAGAAAAACTTCTCCGGCTGCCATCTTAGCAGCTTCTTTGATATTTCTTTTTCCGTTTCTGAAAATGCGGTGAGTATTTTCAATGACCACAATTGCGTCATCCACCACAATTCCCAGAGCAAGCAAAAACGCAAAGAGCACAATCATATTCATTGTGAAACCAATGCTCGGCATAATCAGGAACGCGATGAACATGGAAAGCGGAACGGACATCGCTACGAAAATTGCGTTGGTCGCGCCCATAAAAAACATGAGGATGATTGTTACGAGAATAAATCCTATGACAATTGTATTTATCAAATCATGAAGTGTAATACGCGTTCTGTCAGATTGGTCGCCTGTGAGAACAATATTTAAATCTTTCGGAAAATCTTTTTCTTTCATCTCATCTACGATGTTTCGGATTTTGTCGCTCGCTTCAATCAGATTAAATCCTGCGCGTTTCACCACGCTGAGCGTTATTACATTTTTTCCACCGAGCCGCGCAAAACTTTCCTGCTCGTGAAAAGTGTCTTTCACTTCAGCAATGTCTTTCAGATAAATCGCAGCGCCTGTAGGAGATTTTATAATAAGATTCTTTAATTCATCAATGGTCTTGAATTCTTTTTTCACATTGAGTGTGCGTTGCATGCCTTCCATTTTCACTGTTCCTCCGGACATATTCAGGTTTTCAGAACCGACCGCGCGTTCAATATCTCCGAGAGAAATCTGCGCTGCCTGAGTTTTGTACATGTTAACATTAATTTGAATTTCTCTGTTGAGTGCGCCAATCAAATCCACTCGCGTGATTTCTTTCATCTCCTCAATTTTATCTTTGAGTTTGTCTGCGTATTTTTTCAGTTTGTTCAAATCAAAATCTCCGGAAAGATTCACGAACATAATCGGGAGTTCGGAAAAATTAATATCAATTACGTTAGGTTCGTGCGGCAAATCATTCGGTAAATCAGATTTTGCTTTGTCCACTCCGTCTTTCACTTTTTGTTTCGCTATGGCAATATTTACATCTGTGCTGAACTCTACAATCACATTTGAATAATCCTGGAAAGAATTGCTGGTGATTTTTTTCACACCAGAAATAGATTTCATTTGCTTTTCAATTGGTTTAGTCACCAGGTTTTCCATATTAGCAGGTGAAGTGCCGGGATAAACGGTGCTCACATAAATTTTCGGCAGAACAATTTCCGGAAAACTTTCCTTCGGAATATTATTGTAAGCGAAAATTCCTGCCAACGTAATAATTACCGTGAGCACAAAAACAGTCGTGCGGTTATTTATCGCCCATGTGCTTGGTTTAAATTCTTTATTGAGGTCTTCCATAAAATTTTCTTACACAGGTTTTATTGCGTGAACTTTTTTAGTAACAAATTGATTTATCATATACATCATCATTACGGTAATTATCATAGCGCCAATCACTACGTAGCCAAGCGTGTCGTAATGCAAAATTTTTCCATTCGGCATTTGCACTACAATTAATCCTGCAACAGCCGAAGCAATTCCTCCGGAGATTTGCTGAATGGAAGCGTTGACGCTCATAAATGCTCCTCTGTCTTGCGCATCGGGAATTGCAGTCATCAGCGCAGAAGCAGGAATGATGCGGGACAAAACTCCAACGAAAAGCAAAACACTTAGGACGACAACAATCCAAAGCGGGGTGATGCCGAGGTTGCAATAAATGGCGACTATAATCATTGTAAGAAGCGTTCCCGCTATAAACACATTGAACTTTCCGATTTTGTCGCTCAATCTTCCTGCGAGCGGGCCAGCTCCAATTGAAAAAATTCCGGTGATCATATATAATAAAGGAAGCTGGTCAAGAGTGATTCCGAGATTGTTCACCGAGAATGCGCTGCCGAAAGGCATCATCATAAATCCTCCTGTGGCGAGAAGAACGGTTGCGGCAAACGCGCGGAGATAATCTGTTCGCAAAATTGTTTTGTACAAATGCACAAAAGCATTCCGGTCAAGTTTCTTTTTTAAATGCTCATCAATTGGTTGCAGATAAAAAAGAATTATGATTCCAATAATAATTCCTAAACCTACAATCATAATGAACGGTGAATGCCATCCGAAATGATTCGCGAGAAATAATCCGATAGGAAGTCCGAGCACTTGGCTTGCGGAAAATCCCATTTGTACAAAACCCATCACACGCCCGCGTTTTTCTAATTCAAATAAATCGGTGATGATAGCTGCACCGATTGAACCAATAACTCCGCCAAACATTCCGGTGATGATTCTCGCGCCTAGAAGAAAAGAATAATTGGGAGCGATTCCGCAGAGAAAAGTTCCAATGAGAAATCCGCTGTAGAAAAACACCAAAAGTTTTTTCCGGTCGAATTTATCCGCAAAACCTGCAGTGAGCAATCCTGAAATTCCCGCGCTGAAAGCGTAAGCAGAAACTGCAAAACCAAATTGAGTTGTAGTGATGTGCAGAATGGGCAGGAGAATTGCGCTGAGCGGAGCCATCACCATAAAATCTAAAATTACGGTGAATTGTCCGAGCGTAAGTATCGCAATGACGAATGCCTGGTACTTTGTAAATTTTTTTAAGCTGCGTGTTTCCATTTTAGAACTTTATTTCTTCTCCTTCGTTTAATTCCTGGAATCCTTTCGTGATTAATTTATCTCCTTCTTTTAATCCTTCAACGATTTCAGAATTTCCATTGTATGTTTTTCCAACCTTCACCCGAACTTTTTTTGCTTTGTTTGCATCTGCAACAAAAACAAAATCTCCTTCTTCCGCATGCTGCACAACACTTACGGGAGCGATGAACGCTTTTGGATTTGAGTAGTCAATAATTTTTACAACCGCCACCATGTTCGGGTGATAATCTTTTTTATTGTCGAGATTAATATTCACCGTGAAAGTTCTGTTCAATGGAGAAATAACTTTTGCTGCGTAAGAAATTTTTGTTTTTACCGTGTCATTCATGTCAGGAAAAATTATTTCCACATCGTTTCCGTTTTTAATTTTTGCCGCATAAGATTCCGCCACCTCTGCTTTCACTTTCAAACTATTCATGTTCACCACGCGAATGGCGGGAAGCCCGGGCATGGTTGCTTGCCCGAGTTTAATATCTACTGCATCCACGGTTCCGTCAATCGGAGATTTTATTTTTGTCATTTCAATTTGCTGTTGCAAACTCGCCAATTTTTTTTCCAAACTTTCTTTTTGATTTTTTGCCTGCAAGTATTGTAACTCGGTTCCGATTTTTTGTTCCCAAAGATTTTTTTGCTTTTCATACATTGTGTTTGCAAGTTCGAGCCCGCTTTGCAATTCTGCAAGACCTTGCTGCATTGCTTTTGAATCCAGTTCTGCCATCACTTGCCCGCTGTGAACTTCGTCACCCGCTTTCACATTTATTTTTGAAACAGTTCCTCCCATCTCTGCGTTCACGGAAACATTTTCATCCGCATCTACTTTTCCCTGCACATCAATATAATTATTGAATGTGCGCGGAACAAGTGCAGTCAACTCAACAGTTTTCGATTTTTCATTTTTCGAAGTGTCATTCTTTGCAATTTCTATTTCCAGTTTGGAGATTTCTCCCTGAACGGAAGCCATTACTTTTTTTAAACTATCCAGCTTATGAGTTTTTGTGTCTTTGGATTCATTTTTATTTCCTCCGCAAGCAGAAAAAAATAAAATTGTTCCGATAAGAATTTTGATTGAGATTTTTTTCATAAAAAAAATTTCTTCTTTTATTTTATTGTTCCTGTTGCTTTATCGTAATCTACTTTTGAAATCAAGGCATCATACAAAGCGTTATAGTAATTTGTTTGCGCTTCGGTGAGCGATGTTTGCGCAGTCATCACTTCGAGGTTTGAGCCAACGCCCTGTTCGTATTTTATTTTGGTTGTTTTGTAAACCGATTCAGCGAGCTCGATATTTTTTTTCTGAGTTTCAAGCGAAGCGGCAGCATTCTGCAGGTTAATTTTTGCCGATGAAATTTCCAGATCAATTCCCTGCTGAATCATCTTCAGATTATTTTCTGCTTTCAGTAAATCTATTTTTGATTGCTGAATTCGGTAATGATTCTGGAAGCCGTCAAAAATCCCAACGTTGATTCGCGCTCCGACAATTATGGTTGGGTACCATCCTTTTTTCGTATCAAAAAAATCAAACTTGGTGCGGTAAGCATTTGCGCTTGCACTTCCGAAAAGAGCTGCACTGGGCAAATAGCGCATCCTGTTTCTTTTCAGATTTAATTGTGAAACGTTTTTCTGAGTTTGCAGAAGAGAGTATTCAATTCTTTTTCCGTAATCACATTTATCGGAAGAAATTTCAGGAGCAAATTTTATATCTGAAAGTTTGTCGCTAAGCGAAAGAGCTGCCATTTGATCCATTCCAATCTGAAATTTCAGCAAGGCAATTCCCAACTGCTGAAGGCGCTGTATTTTTTCTTTCTCCACTAAAAGGTTATTATAGGTAACCGTGATTCTGTCCAAATCAATTTTTTCCGCAACTCCGTTTTCATTCAGCGCTTTTGTAGTTTCCATCAGGGTTTTTATACGCGCAATGTTTGCGTCAACGAGTTTTGTCCGCTCATCATTCACAAGCACGGAGTAATATGCTTTCGTTACAGAAACCGAAACATCAATCTTGGTTCGCTGTGTTGCTTTGCGCGAAAGTTCCAGGTAAGTTTTTGCTGCTTGCAAGCCGACTAAATAATCGCTGTTGAAAACAAGTTGAGTTGCATCAATTCCTGCAGAAGAAGAATACGGCAATCCGAATTTCACCGCCATGTATGCATCAGAAGGCGCAAAAGGATTAAATGCTTTTGCGGGAATCACCGTTGTGGGAATTTCCAGAAAATCATTTGCCGTTACACTTCCATTTACCTGCGGCAAACCGATGCCTCTTGTTTCTCTTACTTTCATTTTTGCGCTTTGTTCATCGTAGGCAGCATTCTGCACCTGCGTTTGATTTTTCATAGCGAAATCAATTGCCTGCTGAAGCGAGAAAGAATATTTTTTGGTGTCTCTTTGATTTTGTGAGAAAGAAAAATTGCAAAGAGAGGAAAAGAAAACTGCTGTTACAATTTGTAATTTGTTCCCGATAGCTATCGGGATTGTAATTTGTAATTTCATAACTATTCTTCTTCTATAATTTGTTTGTGTTTGTTGACGAGTTTATGTCCTTTGAGCGTGCAGATACCATAAAGAAAATGTTCGAGCATGGCAAGCTGCACTTCCAGAATTTTAAATTTATCGGGCGGAAAAACATTCGGATTGAAACCCATTTCAATTTGCTCCACGCGAAGCCGGGCAAGAATTTTTGTACTAATCTCCTGCCGGATATATCCTTGTTTCATTCCGCGCACGAGCATATCTTCCACCATTGTTAAAATATTATTTTCTCGGAATTCCTTAAATAATTTCCAGGATGGCGAATGATATTTTTGCAAATCGTAAATTAAATTCGGATTCATCTGGCTTATAACTTTTCCCAGGTGCTGCATTATGTTAAACATTTCTTCTATTACATTTTCAGATTCAGATGTGATGCGCCTGAAATTTTTTTGATCCATTTTCATTTTCATTTGCATCAGAGCGCGCACTACTGCATCTTTGTCCTTATAAAACCGGTAAATTGTTTTTTTGGAAATGGAAAGATGCTTCGCAATATCATCCATGGATACACTCCGGATTCCGTAGCGGAAAAAAAGTTCCTGCGCTGCCTGCAATATTCTTTCTTTTGCGTTCATAAAAAGAGCGACAAAACTAAAGAAACTTTTAACATTTCCTAAGTTTCCTGAAAATATTTTTTGAATAATGAGATTTAAATTAAAAATTTGTGGCAAAAACTCCACATAACAGAAATTACGCACATACGGTTGCGAATCTCCCAAAAGTTTATTTTTGCCTGCTCGTTACCTTATATATTATATGAAGAGAACAAAAGTTGCAGAGTTGCTTAACAGCACCGACTTCGGAAAAGAAGTTACTGTAATGGGCTGGGTGCGCACCAAGCGTGAAAGCAAGAGTATTGCATTTGTTGCAGTGAACGATGGCTCTACCATTCATAATATCCAGGCAGTAGTAGATATAAATAATGAATCGCTGAAATTAATTTCTACCGGAGCGTGCGTTTCAATTACCGGAACTTTAGTTCAATCACAAGGCAAAGGACAAACCTCCGAAATACAAGCAAAAAAAATTGAAGTGTTTGGAACAGCCGATGAAAGTTTTCCGCTTCAGAAAAAAGGACACACGCTGGAATTTCTTAGAGAGATTGCACATTTACGTCCACGCACAAATACGTTTGGCGCGGTGCTTCGTGTTCGCCACGCGCTTGCTTACGGCATTCATAAATTTTTTAACGACAAGGGATTTTTTTATTTGAACTCCCCAATCATTACGGGAAGCGATGCGGAAGGCGCAGGAGAAATGTTTCACGTAACAAATTTGAATCTGGAAAATCTTCCGAAGAAGGATGGCAAAATAAATTTTGAAGAAGATTTTTTTGGAAAGGAAACTAACTTAACCGTATCAGGACAATTGGAAGGAGAATGTGCCGCAACAGGAATTGGTTTGATATATACTTTCGGTCCCACTTTCCGAGCGGAAAATTCAAACACGCCTCGCCATCTCGCAGAATTCTGGATGATAGAACCTGAAATGGCGTTCTATGATATTCACGACAACATGGATCTCGCGGAAGAGATGTTAAAATATTTGGTGAAGTACGCGCTTGAACATTGCATGGATGATTTGACTTTCCTGAACAACATGTACGATAAAGAACTTTTGAATCGCCTGCACTCGGTGGCGAATTCAACCTTTAAAAGAATTACTTACACGGAAGGAATTGAAATTCTTGAAAAGTCAAAACAGAAATTTGAATTCCCTGTGAAATGGGGAATTGATCTGCAGCGCGAGCACGAAAGTTTTCTGGTGGAATATTTTAAAACGCCCGTCATCGTTACCGGATATCCAAAGGAAATCAAAGCATTTTACATGAAGCAGAATGAAGATGGAAAAACAGTTCGCGCGATGGATGTTTTATTTCCGTATGTAGGAGAAATAATTGGCGGCTCGCAGCGCGAAGAAAATTATGACAAACTTTATTCGAGAATAAAAGAACTCGGAATAAAAGAAGAAACATTGTGGTGGTATCTCGAACTCAGAAAATTCGGAACCTGCCCGCACGCGGGATTTGGTTTGGGATTAGAGCGATTGGTTTTGTTTGTAACCGGAATGCAAAATGTGCGCGATGTAATTCCATTTCCGCGCACGCCTAAGAATGCAGAGTTCTAATTTCGTAAATTCGTAATGATTCGTTATCCGTACCATGCTTAAGCAGACCTTACAACAAAAACTTCTTCTGAAACTTTCACCTGCGCAAATTCAGTTGATGAAACTGCTGCAACTTCCTATTACTTCGCTCGAGCAGCGCATTAAAGACGAAATGGAAATCAACCCTGCGCTGGAAGATTCTTCTGTGGAAGAAATTAAAGAAGAAAAAGAGGAAGAAGAGTTGAGTGATGAGGAACGCGAAGAGAAAGAAGAAAAAGAAAAGGAAGATGAAGAACGAAATGCACAGGAAGATTTTTCTCCGGAAGATTATTTAGACGATGATGACGAGATTTCCTACTATAAACTTCAGGTTAACAATAAAGGAAAAGACGATGAAGATAAAAGCATGCCGATGGCTTCATCGGTGAGTTTTCAGGAAACGCTTTTCAGTCAGTTGGAAAATCTGGAGATGAATGAGCGCGAGCGAATGATTGCCGAATATCTTCTTGGCTGCATTGATGAGGATGGATATTTGCGCAGAGATATTTCTTCAATTGTGGACGACATGGCATTTTCGCAAAACATTACAACTTCAGCAGAAGAACTCCAATCGGTTTTGAAAATGATTCAGGATGAATTTGAACCGGCAGGAATTGGCGGAAGAAATTTGCAGGAATGTTTGAAACTTCAGATTGAAAGAAAGAAATGGAATGAAACGCGCGCGTTTGCCTTGCGAATCATCGAAGAGCAGATAGATGAGTTTTCAAAAAAGCATTACAAAAAAATTGCGGACTATTTTCAACTGAAAGAAGACGATGCAAAACTTAAAGAAGCACTCGATGAAATTTTAAAACTCAATCCGCGTCCGGGCGGTTCGGCTAAAGAATCCGGTCGAACGATGCTTGAAATTATTCCCGACTTTCTTCTTTATAATAATAATGGAACGCTCGAGCTTTCATTGAATAGCCGCAATGCGCCCGATTTGCGCATCAGCAATGTATATCAGCAAATGCTGAATGAATATGGGCAGCGCACAGATAAAACGGGAACAGAAGCCGCGCAGTTTGTGAAACAAAAAATTGAAGGCGCAAAACAATTCATAAATAATTTGAAAGAAAGGCAAAATACTCTTGCCAGCATTATGAATGCAATTCTCGAATACCAGAAAGATTATTTTCTCACAGGCGATGAACTTTTGCTCAAGCCGATGATATTAAAAGATATTGCCGACAGAGTGAAACTCGATATATCAACCATTTCACGTGTGACGAGTACAAAATATGTGCAGACAAATTTCGGAACCATTCTTTTGAAATCTCTTTTCAACGAAGCCATTTCTACCGAAGAAGGCGAAGACATTTCTTCCAAGAGAGTAAAAAAAATAATTTCTGACGCCATTGAAGCCGAAGACAAACACAAACCGCTCACCGATGAAGCCCTTATGCAGATTCTGAAAAAACAAAGTTTTGTCATAGCGAGAAGAACAGTAGCAAAGTATCGCGAAATGCTCGATATTCCTGTGGCAAGGATGCGAAAAAAGTTGTGAAATTTTTTTCTTGCACAGTTTATTTATATTTATACCTTTAATATCCTCAATAATTAACTAAACTTTTTCCCCATGAAAGTAAAATTACTCGCCCTCATCGCCCTCATCGCCACCGCAAGCATTACAATTATTTTCAGTTGCAAAAAGAAAACTGACGATACGCAAAACACTACAACCACTACTCCCACTGCTTCGAGCAGCAATTGGGCGGGTTCGTGGAAAACAACAGACCAATGTCCTACTTCTTCCACCTATACTTTAACGATTACTGCTTCCGGTTCTTCTTTAACATTAAAAGGTCTTTTTCATGGCTGTTTTCTTTCTGTGAGCGCAACTGCATCAGGAAATAATTTTACTATTCCTTCTCAAACTTTTAATAGTTCTTCGCAAAGCATTTGCGGATATCCTTATACAGTAAGTGGCTCTGGATCAATCAGCGGAAGTTCTCTTAACGCACTTAGTTTTAGTTTTACTGTAAAAGATAGTTCCGGAAATACCACCAGTTGCACTTCGAGTTCAACCAAATTGTAACTAAGGTTGAAAGGAGATTTTTTATTTGCAAAAGTTATTTCCTATTGTTTTCATCCCTTATTACTGCCAGTAATTGGTTTGTTTTTTATTTTTAACATCAATGATGCATCGCTTTGGATTTCGGATGAGCTGAAATTATTTTTATATGCAGTTACTTTTACTGCTACATTTCTTCTTCCTTTACTTAGTGCATTTCTTCTTCTTCAGTTGAAAATTATTTCTTCACTTGAAATGAAAACCCGGCAGGAAAGAAAAATTCCTTATCTCGTTGCCGCTGTTTTTTATTTTGCAGAATCTTATTTTCTTCTGAAAACAGATGCACCCATTCTCATTAAAGCGCTGATGTTTGGCGCAACGCTTCTTGTTGCATCCGTTTTATTCATAAATCTCTTCTGGAAAATTTCCGCGCACATGGTTGGCATAGGAGGATTAATCGGAATGCTCATTGCCATTTCGTATCGCTTGCAAATAAGCTTACACTTAATTTCAATTTCTCTTTTTCTCATAGCAGGATTAGTAGGTTTTTCACGGCTGAAACTTTCAGCGCACAATCCTGCCGAAGTGTATATTGGTTTTCTTTTGGGCATTGGGGTGCAGTTAATTCTTTTTTTGTGAAAGAAAAGTTACAAAAAAAGTTTCCTTCAATTATTTTTCTTCTGATATTCGCCTTCTGAATTTTTAGAACAATGTTCGCTATGGCAACTACGAAAACCGCAACGTCTGAATTTATTATTCAGCCGGCAGATTCATCGCATTTTCATTATGCGGAAGAAATCTGCACCCACTACGAAGAAAGCGCCAAGCAGCGCGGAACCGGAATTGCCAAGCGCACACCGGAATACGTGACAGAAAAAATGCGCGAGGGCAAAGCAATCATCGCGATTCACCGTGACAGAAGATTTGCGGGCTTCAGTTATATTGAAACATGGTCGCACGGAAATTATGTGGCGAACTCGGGACTGATTGTAAATCCTGCTTTCCGAATGCACGGGCTTGGCTCTCAAATCAAGAAAGCAATTTTTGAACTCTCGAAGAAAAAATATCCGCGCGCAAAAATTTTTGGAATCACCACCAGTATGGCTGTCCTGAAAATGAATTCTGATTTGGGATATCGTCCCGTAGTTTTTTCTGAACTAACTCAAGATGATGAATTCTGGAAGGGCTGTCAGAGCTGTCCGAACTTTGATATTCTCACGCGCAACAGCCGCAAGATGTGTTTGTGCACGGGAATGTTGTATGACCCCGCGCAGAATGAAGGGAAAAAATTCGAAATCAGAAAACAACTTGCAAAGTTTGAACGTTGGCTGAGAATGAAACAATACATACTGCTGAAAAAATTTCGAAGTGATAATTCAGAAAACGGAAGCAATTCCCAATAAGCATGGAAGATTGGATGACCGGATGGTTGGATGATTTTTGGCTGTTAAACATTCTTCCAATCATCCACTCTTCCATCCTTCCTTACAACTATGAAAACAAATCCTAAAAAAACTGTTCTGCTTGCATTCAGCGGAGGGCTGGATACAACCTATTGCGCAATTTATTTAGCGCAGGAAAAAAATCTTGAAGTTCATACTGCCATTGTGAACACGGGCGGATTTTCTTCAGACGAATTAAAAAAAATTGAGAAGCACGCATATTCGCTCGGAATAAAAAAACATTACACGCTGGATGAAACTTCTTCTTATTATAATGAATGCATTCGCTTTTTAATTTATGGGAATGTTCTGCGCGGGGGAGTTTATCCGCTTTCTGTTTCTGCTGAAAGAGTTTTTCAGTCAAAGGCAATTGCATTGCAGGCGAAAAAAATAAAAGCTGATTTTATTGCGCACGGAAGCACTGGCGCAGGCAATGACCAGGTGAGGTTTGATGTCATCTTCAATATTCTCATTCCGGAAATAAAAATTCTTACTCCTATCCGTGAATTAAAACTTTCGCGCGAGGAAGAAATAAATTTCCTGAAGGAGAACGGAGTTAAAATGAATTTTGAGAAAGCGCTTTACTCGATCAACAAAGGTTTGTGGGGAACAAGTGTGGGTGGAAAAGAAACACTCACTTCTGATAAATCTCTTCCCGAAGAAGCATTCCCAACGCAGCTTTCAAAAACAAAAGAAGAGGAACTGGAAATAGGTTTTGCAAAAGGAGAAGTTAAAAGCGTGAATGGAAAAAAATATTCCGATTCGGTTTCTGCTATACAAAAAATTTCTGAAATCGCTTCTGCATTCGCGATCGGGCGCGACATTCACATTGGCGATACGATTATAGGAATAAAAGGAAGAGTAGGTTTTGAAGCGGCAGCTCCGCTCATTATTATCAAGGCGCACGCAACTTTGGAAAAACATACGCTCACAAAATGGCAATCGCACTGGAAAGAGCAAATGGGAAATTGGTACGGAATGATGCTGCACGAAGGACAATTTCTCGAACCTGTTATGCGCAACGTAGAAACTTTTATGGAAGGCACGCAGAAAAATGTAACGGGCACTGTGAAAGTTTTGCTTGCGCCTTACCGCTTCAGCATTATCGGAATAAATTCAAAATATGATTTGATGTCTTCGAAGTTTGGAAAATACGGAGAGATGAATAATGCGTGGAGCGGGGAAGATGTGAAAGGATTTTCAAAAATTATTTCTAACCAGACGATGATTTATCATAGGGTAAATGAAAAAGAATAGTTCTATAAAAGTTGGAATTGCGGGTGGAGCGGGTTATACAGGCGGAGAACTGATTCGGATTTTGTTAAATCATCCGAAAGCAGAAATTATTTTCGTTCACAGCAAAAGCAATGCAGGAAATCTTTTAAGCGATGCGCACACAGATCTGCTCGGAGAAACTGAAATGAAATTTTCTTCATCGCTTTCAAAAGATATTGATGTTTTATTTTTATGCCTTGGACACGGAGAGTCAGTAAAATTTCTTTCAGCAAATAAAATTAGTGACAAGATTAAGGTTATTGATTTGAGTCAGGATTTTCGCCTGAACTCAAAAGATTTTGTTTATGGTTTGCCGGAATTGCAGAGAGAAAAAATAAAAACCGCAAACAACATTGCAAACCCTGGTTGCTTCGCCACTGCAATTCAACTTGCGCTGCTTCCGCTTGCTGATAAAAAACTTTTGAATGATGAAGTGCACGTAAGCGCAGTTACGGGCTCAACAGGCGCAGGGCAATCGCTTTCCGCTACTAATCATTTTACTTGGAGAAATAATAATATTTCTATTTACAAAGCATTCACGCATCAGCATCTGGGAGAAATTACTCACAGCATAAAGCAATTGCAAAAGATTTTTTCATCTGACATTAATTTCATTCCTTACAGAGGAAATTTTGCCAGAGGAATTCTGGCTTCTGTATATGTCAACTCGAAATTATCTATTTATGAAGCAAAAAAGCTTTACAAGGATTTCTATAAGGCACATCCGTTCGTTTTTATTTCAGAAAAAAATCCTGATGTGAAGCAAGTGGTGAATACTAATAAATGCATTCTCTATCTTGAAAAATACGGAGACAAATTATTTATTCAAAGCGTGATTGATAATTTAACGAAAGGTGCTTCCGGGCAAGCAGTTCAGAATATGAATTTGATTTTTGGATTGGATGAAACTACTGGATTAAAATTAAAACCGTCAGCATTCTGATGAAAACATTTGACGTATATCCGCTTCTCGATGTTGAGCCGGTAAAGGCGCTCGGTTGCTGGCTCTGGGATAAAAGCGGAAATAAATATTTGGATTTATATGGCGGACACGCGGTAATTTCTATCGGGCATTCCCATCCTTATTATGTAAGGAAAATTGAAGAGCAGTTAGAGAAGATTGGTTTTTATTCTAACTCAATTCGCATTCCGATTCAAGATGAACTCGCACAAAAACTTGGAGAACTTTCCAGCTATGCGGATTATAATTTATTTCTCTGCAACAGCGGTGCGGAAGCGAATGAGAATGCGTTTAAACTTGCTTCATTCTACAACGGAAGAAAAAAAATTATTGCGTTCAGCAAATCATTTCACGGCAGAACTTCGCTTGCGGTTGCTTCAACGGATAACAAATCCATTATCGCGCCTGTGAATGAAATCGAAAATATTTTATTTCTTCCTTTCAATGACGCAACCGCTTTTGAAAATTCAATGAACGATTCCGTTTGCGCTGTGATTATTGAAGGAATGCAGGGAGTGGGAGGCGTGAATGTTCCAACGGATTCTTTTTTACAGAAAGCAAAATCACTCTGCGAAAAATATAATTCGGTTTTGATTCTGGATGAAGTGCAGAGCGGTTACGGCAGAAGCGGAAAATTTTTCGCGCACCAGTATTCAGGAATCAAACCGGATATTATCACCACGGCAAAAGGAATGGGCAATGGTTTTCCCATAGGAGGAATTCTCATCAGTCCGAAATTCCAGGCGAAGCATCACCAACTCGGAACAACTTTCGGAGGTAATCATCTTGCTTGCGCTGCCGCGATTGCTGTGCTCGATGTTATCAAAAACGAAAAGCTGATGATGAATGCAAAAGCGATTGGAGATTATTTAATTTCTTGTCTGAAAAAAATTAACGGAGTGAAAGAAGTTCGCGGAAGAGGTTTGATGATTGGCATTGAACTGGAATTTCCCTGCGAACAAATCAGGAATGAACTAATCTTCACACATAAAATTTTTACCGGCTCTTCTTCCAATAAAAATACCATCCGCATTCTTCCTCCGCTTTCACTTTCAAAAGAGGAAGCGGAAATTTTCCTTCACGCATTTGCTGCAGTGATGAAAAAATCTCTTGTCAAATAGAATGAAGAAATTCACTTCTGTTGATGACGTGCTGAATATTAATCAGCTTGTACTTGAAGCGCTGGTTGAAAAAAAATTTCCTTTTGCAAATAAAGAATTTGGAAAAAACAAAACTCTCGGGTTAATTTTTCTGAACCCGAGTTTGCGTACGCGGCTCAGCACACAGCGTGCCGCGCAAAATCTTGGGATGGATGTCATCGTGATTAACCTTGACAAAGAAGGATGGAATATTGAAACGAAAGATGGCGTTGTGATGGACGGCTCTGCGGCAGAGCATATAAAGGAAGCGGCTGCCGTCATCGGTCAGTATTGCGATGTCATTGGTGTGCGTTCGTTTCCAAAATTTCATAGCAGAGAGGAAGATTACAGTGAAGAGACATTAAAAAAATTTCTTCAGCATTCCGGAGTTCCGGTAATCAGTTTGGAATCTGCAACGCTTCATCCGTTTCAGTCGCTGGCGGATTTAATTACGATTAATGAAGTTTGGAAACAGAAAGTGGAAAATAAAAAACCAAAAGTTGTTTTATCCTGGGCGCCTCATCCAAAAATTCTTCCTCAGGCGGTTCCAAACTCCTTTGCTCAATGGATGTTGAAAACCGATTTTGATTTTGTCATCACGAATCCGCGCGGCTATGAACTCGCAGATGAATTTACAAAAGGCGCAAAAATTATTTACAATCAGGATGAAGCATTTAAGGGAGCAGATTTTATTTACGCGAAGAACTGGTCTTCCTATAGAGAATATGGAAAAATTTTATCGCAGGATAAAGAATGGACAATCACAAATAAAAAAATGTCGCTTACGAATAACGGAAAATTTATGCATTGCCTTCCCGTGCGAAGAAACGTGATTGTATCTGATGAAGTGCTGGACGGGAAAAATTCGGTAGTGATTCAGCAGGCAGGAAACAGAATCTGGTCGGCACAAGTTGTGCTGAAAAAAATCCTTCAGAGTTTGTGAAAAAAATATTTGTCATAAAGATTGGCGGCAACGTGATAGATGATGAAACGCAACTTTCATCTTTCCTGGATGATTTTTCTAAAATAAAAGAGATGAAAATTCTTATTCACGGTGGAGGAAAAATTGCAACAGAACTTTCCAAACAACTCGGCATAGAATCAAAAATGATAGACGGCAGAAGAATTACAGATTCAGAAACCTTGAAAGTTGTTCAGATGGTTTATGGCGGATTGATTAATAAAAATATTGTTGCAAAACTTCAAGGGAGAAAATGCAATGCGATTGGATTAACCGGAGCAGATGGAAATATTATTCTGGCAAAAAAAAGAAAATCAGAAATTGATTATGGTTTTGTGGGCGATGTGAAAAAAGTCAATGCAGAAAAAATATTTTCAATTCTGAATTCCGGATTGGTTCCTGTCATTGCTCCGCTCACACACAATGGTAAAGGACAAATTCTGAATACAAATGCTGACACAATAGCAGCGGCAGTGGCAGCGGCAGTAGCAGGCAAATACAATGTCACTTTAATTTACTGCTTTGAAAAATCAGGTGTGCTGAGAAATGTGGAAGATGAAAATTCTGTGATTAAGAGAATGAATTCAACAGATTACAAAAAACACAAAGCAGAAGGAATAATTTCTAAAGGAATGATTCCCAAACTGGATAATGCCTTTGACGCGATTAAGAAAAAAGTAAAATCAGTTGTAATTTGTCACTCAAAAGACTTGTCAAAAGTTGCTTCAAACAAAAAGGTTGGAACACGTCTTGAGAAATGACTATAGAAAATCTCATTAACGAAGCAACCGGACTTCTCAAAGAATTAATTTCAATTGAATCATTCAGCACGCAGGAAAATAAAACTGCCGATGCACTTCAGAATTTTTTTGAAAGACACGGAGTCAAAACTTTCCGGAAAGGAAATAACGTGTGGGCTAAGAACAAATATTTTGATTCTACAAAACCAACGATTCTTCTCAACTCCCATCACGATACAGTAAAACCAAACGCGAGCTGGACACTGAATCCATTTCAATCAATAGTGAAAGATGAAAAACTTTTTGGTTTAGGAAGCAATGATGCGGGTGGTGCGTTAGTTTCTATCATCGCAACTTTTCTTTACTTCAATGAAAATAAAAATCTGAAATATAATTTTATTATAGCAGGAACTGCGGAAGAAGAAAATTCCGGAAAAGGCGGAGTGGAATTAATGCGCGATGAAATAGGTAAAATAGATTTTGCTATTGTGGGTGAGCCCACTGAAATGAAAATGGCAGTTGCTGAAAAAGGATTGATGGTGCTGGATTGCATTGCAAAAGGAAAAGCGGGACACGCTGCGCGCGACATAGGAGAAAATGCAATTGTGAGTGCGATAAAAGATATTGAATGGTTTCATTCTTACCAGTTCGATAAAGTTTCTGAAACGCTTGGACCAATTAAAATGACTTGTACAATTATAAATTCCGGAAGCCAGCATAATGTAATTCCTGATATCTGCAAGTTCACCGTTGATGTGCGCACAACAGAAGTTCATTTGAATGAAGTGGTTTTAGAAACTATCCGTGCGAATGTGAAAAGCAAAGTAACTCCGCGCTCCACGAGATTGCAGCCATCCGGCATAGATAAAAATCAGTTGCTTGTTAAGACGGCAAAGAAACTTAGAATAGAAATTTTTGGTTCGGCAACAACTTCGGATATGGCGTTGTGGAAAGTTCCCGCAGTGAAAATGGGTCCCGGAAAATCTGAGCGTTCGCATACTGCGGATGAATTTATTTACTTAAAAGAAATTGAAGAAGGAATCAAAATCTATATTAAACTCTTGGAAGAAATTGTTTTATAGTTCATTCGTATATTCGTAGCGATTCGTTATCCGTACCCTATGAAGTTGTGGCAGAAAAAAATATCCGTGAACAAGCAAGTTGAAAAATTCACCATCGGAAAAGACCGTGAATTGGATTTGCTATTAGCCGAACACGATGTGCTTGGCTCGATGGCGCACGCGAAAATGCTCGCGCACGTTGGCTTGCTGAAAAAAAATGATCAGAGAAAACTTCATTCGGAACTAAAAAATATTTTACAAAAAATTCAATTTGGAAAATTTGTAATTGAAAATGGTGTGGAGGATGTGCATTCGCAAATTGAATTTCTTTTGACTAAAAAGTTGGGAGAGATTGGGAAAAAAATTCATTCTGCCCGCTCGCGCAACGACCAGGTTCTGCTTGACATAAAACTTTTTTCAAGAATGGAAATTTTCAAAGTGGCAGAAAATGTTTCAGCGCTTTTCAATCTTTTTATTTCTCTCAGTAACAAGAACAAGAACAAACTTCTTCCCGGCTATACACATTTACAGATTGCGATGCCTTCTTCCTTCGGGCTTTGGTTTGGCGCGTATGCCGAAAGTTTAAAAGATGATTTAGAATTTTTGTTTTCAGTTTACAAAATCATAAACAAAAATCCGCTGGGTTCAGGAGCGGGATATGGTGGTTCACTTCCGATAAACAGAAATCTCACAACAAAACTTTTAGGTTTTGACGGACTGAATCATAATTCCGTTTATGCGCAAATGACAAGAGGGAAAACGAAAAAGCTGGTGAGCTATGCGCTGGCAAATATTGCTTCGACACTTTCAAAACTTGCAATGGATGTTTGCCTCTTTATGAACCAGAATTTTGATTTCATTTCTTTTCCGGAAGAATTAACCACCGGCTCCAGCATTATGCCTCATAAAAAAAATCCTGATGTGTTTGAATTGATTCGCGGAAAGTGCAACCGGATGCAAATTCTTCCGGAACAGATTTCTGCAGTGACAAAAAATCTTCCATCCGGCTATCACAGGGATTTTCAAATTCTGAAAGAAATTTATTTTCCTGCTTTTGCTGAGTTGAATGATTGCCTGACAATGACAACTTTTATGCTTGAAAAAATAAAAGTGAAAGACAATATTCTTTCAGATGAAAAATACAAATACCTTTTCAGCGTGGATGCTGTAAATGAACTGGTGAAAAAAGGAATGCCATTTCGCGAAGCATATAAAAAAGTCGGAGAGGAAATTGCTTCAGGAAAATTCTTCCGTCCGAAAAAAGTTTCTTACACGCATGAAGGAAGCATTGGCAATCTGAAGAATGAAGTGATTGTTCGGGAGATGAATGCGGTGAGAAAAAATTTCAGAAGAGAATCTGCAAGAGTGAAAAGGATACTAAACAACCTTCAGAAGAAATAAATTATTCATTAAAATTTTGTGGGCCCTGCTGGGAACGATCCAGCGACCCTCAGATTATGAGTCTGATGCTCTAACCAGCTGAGCTAAGGGCCCAATTCTTATTTTTGGAATGCAAATTTAACTTTCCTGTGCAAATAAACAGTTCGATTAAGAATATCATTTTTGATTTGGGTGGAGTGATTCTCAATATTGATTATTCACTCTGCGAAAAAGCGTTTACAAAATTTGGAGTGCATGATTTTAAAAATATTTATTCGCAAAAAGGCCAGTTGGATTTGTTTGATGATTTTGAAACAGGAAAAATTTCTGCCGGTGAATTCAGAACACGGCTTAAGAAATTAATTCCTCAGAAAGTTTCGGATGAACAATTTGATGAGGCATGGGATGCCATGCTTCTTGATTTGCCGAAAGAGAGAGTTGAATTATTGCAGAAGTTAAAAAAACAATATAGAACTTTTCTTCTCAGCAATACAAATGAAATCCATATTAAATGGGTTTCAGACCATCTCTTTCGGACTTTTGGATTTAAAATTTTTAATTCTCTTTTTGAAAAAGTATATTTCTCCTATGAGATGGGAATGAGAAAGCCCAATGCTGAAATCTTTGAGTTAGTTTTGAAAGAAAATAAGCTGAAAAAAGATGAAACACTTTTTATTGATGATTCCATACAGCATATTGAAAGTGCGAAGCAAATCGGAATTAAAACTTTATTCCTGGAGAAAGGAAAAACTATTTTGGATTTATTTACCTGATTTCTTGACATAATTCCACCAGCACCCCATTCGTGCTTTTGGGATGAAGAAAGCAAACCATTTTATTATCCGCTCCGTGAAAAGGTTCATCGCGTGTGAAAATAAATCCAGCTTCTTTCAGCCGTTTCATTTCTGCTTTTATATCTTCCACTTCGTAAGCGATGTGATGAATACCTTCGCCTCTTTTCTCTATGAATTTTGCAACAGCACTTTCAGGATTTGAAGCTTCGAGCAATTCAATTTTTGTTTCACCTATCTGAAAAAAAGAAGTGGTTACTCCTTCGTGTTCTACTTTTTCTTCCTTATATAAATTTTTCCCAAAGAGTTTTGAAAAAAGTTTATTTGCTTCTTTTAAATTCTTTACAGCAATTCCTATATGTTCAACTTTTTTCACAATAAAAAACCCCTCTCCAAAGGGCAGAGGGGAAAATAATATCGGGGGTTTTTCAAGGGCTACTTCTTAATGAACTCAGCTGTTTTATTATCGTAGTTCAGATAATAAACTCCTTTGGCTAAGTTTGCGCAATCCACTTCTTTGCCGAATCCTTTCTTCACCACGTTTCCATACTGGTCGTAAATTTCATAGAGCGTTTCGGCAGAAAATGTAATGTCTTTTGAAACTTTTACGGGAGCGTAAGTGACTTCGGCAATAGTTGAAACATATTTTACGGGCTTGGAATAGCGGGGTTGGCTGGTATAATCCACTTGCTTGAGGCGGATTTGATTTTCACCGGAGTGAAGCGTGGTAACTTTGAAAACATAATCGTTGTTGTCACCAATTCCTTTTCCTTCGGTTTCGCCCACTTTCACCCATTTGTTCCAGCGGTATTGCTCAATCACAAACGGAAGTTTTCCGGTTTCATTTTTAGTTGTCCACTTCAGCGTTCCGTCCGCATCTAATTTCATGGCGGTAACTTCATAAGTGCTTTTTGGTTTGAGAACTTCCGGATTCAGAACTTTGGGTTTGCAATCGTCCTTGTGAGTAATCTTCACAGAAATTTTATCTCCAATCTTAAACTGGTAATTATTGAAATCAATTTCAAACGCGCTGGAGTTCACCTCATCGGTGGTAACCTGCCCGTTCACTTCCACTTTCTGAACGCAAAAACCCACACCGCTTCCGGCAAAAGGATTTTGCACGTATAAATTTTTCCCCTGGTAATTTCCTTCGAGAATAATGTTGCCCGCTGAAGAAATAAATGCAACACTAAGAAATGCCTGAATCAGAAAGATTGCTTTTTTCATCCGCTTAAGAGGTCAGTTTTTTGCTTGGCAAATATAATACTTTATTGAAATGACAACTTTTTTTTGAACATTTTAAGGGGGCTCTCGGTGCTAATAATTTTTACTTTTGCGCGGGCGCAAAGTGTGTAAATGAAAAAAATTTATTATATAGTCGGAATTATAGTATTGGCAGCATGCGGCAATCCGAATGGAATATCTCATCCCGAAGCCGCGGGCGGGCGCATATATGGCGGCACATTGAAAGTGAATGAAAATGACAAGTATGTTTCTCTGTATCCGCATCTGATTACCGATGTAATTTCTCTCGATATTGCCAGCCAGATGTATGACGGGTTGGTTCGCATTGATGCAAAAAACATTGCCAAAATATTACCCGACATTGCAGAAAGCTGGACGATGGATGAATCGGGAACGGTTTATACTTTCAAGTTAAAGAAGGGCGTGAAGTTTCACGATGATGCTTGTTTCAAGGATGGAAAAGGGCGCGAAGTGAAAGCATCGGATTTCAAATATGTGTTTGATTTGCTTTTTGACGAAGGCGAGAAAACAAGTTTTGCTTCCACGTTCAAGCAGCGAATCAAAGGCGGAAAAGAGGGCGTGAAGGCGCCCGATGATTACACGCTTCAGATTACGCTCGCTTCTCCCACCGGAGTTTTTTTGTATTTGCTTGCCGGTTCGCAGGGATTTGTTTTTCCGAAGGAAGCGGTGGAAAAATACGGAGATGAATCTGCGGTTGGAACCGGACCGTTCATTCTGAAAAATAAAGACGATGAAAAATTATTTCTCGTCCGCAACCCAAATTATTTCCGCACCGATTCGCTCGGCAATCAACTTCCTTTTCTCGATACCATTCAGGTAAATTTCATTTCTGACAAAGCACGGGAAATGGAAGCGTTCAAAAAAGAAGAAACGCATATTATTTTCGGATTGCCTTCCTCTGCGGTGAGCGAAATGGTGGAGCAGAGTTTGGAAGATTTCAGGAGCAAAAATCCAAAATATCTTCTGGTGCGGAATCCGGAAATGACTTCCGAGTATTACGAATTTAATATTTCGAAACCGCCTTTTAATAATCTCAAAGTGCGCCAGGCGTTTTCGTATGCCATGAACCGCGATAAAATTATTTCCGATGCGCTGAACACCGAAGCGTTTGGCCCGGGCATTTGCGGAATCACTCCGCCAGGAATTCCCGATTATGACATCACCGATATTCACGGCTATAATTTCAATCCTGAAAAAGCAAAAAAACTTTTTGCAGAAGCCGGCTATTCCGATGGAAAAAAATTTCCGCGCATCACCATTGAACTTAACAGCGGAGGAGGAAAAAATGTGGAAGTAGTGGAAGAAATAAAAAAGCAGCTGAAAGAGGTATTGAATGTAGAAGTGGACTATATCGTAGTTCCCTTCGCCCGGAAAATTGAGGATATGAAATTCAGCAAGGCAGAAATTTTCCGTTCCGCGTGGGTTGCCGATTATCCCAATCCTGAAAATTTTCTCCGCACATTTTACGGAGGATATGTTCCGGATAGTTTGAGCAAGCCCTCGTATCCGAACACCGTGCGCTATAAAAATATTGCCTACGATAGTTTGGTGGAAAAAGGTTTTGAAGCAAAAAATCCTGAGGACGGTTTTAGCTATTACAAAAATGCCGAACAAATTCTGATGAACGATGCGCCCATTATGATTCTCTGGTATGGCGAAAACATGAAAGTGATTCATTCCTTCGTGAAAAATTTTTATTTCAACCCGATGAACTACAAAGATTTTTCGGAAACATATATTCAGAAAAATTCTCCCGCTGAAAAACCCTGACTGATTTCCCATGCAGATTCACTGCATCGTAAAACCGCAAAGCAAAATTGATTCAGTCACGGTAAATCCCGATAACTCGCTTCGCATAAAAATAAAAGCGCCACCGGTTAACGGAAAAGCGAATGAATACTTAATAGAATTTCTTTCAGAAATTTTTAATTTGCCGAAGAAAAACATTCAAATCGTTTCCGGCCTCACAAACTCGCATAAAAGAATTAACATTGCAGCCGAAGATTCAGACATTCAAAAAATAATTTCCAATCTAAAAAAATCAAAATGAAATACTCTCCCATTCCCAATTCACTTTTCATCAACAACCGAAAGCGTGTTGTAAAAGAACTGAAACCGGGTTCGCTTGCTTTGTTCAACAGCAACGATATTATGCCCACGAATGCGGACGGTTCCATGCCTTTCATTCAGAGCACGGATATTTTCTGGCTCAGCGGAGTTGACCAGGAAGAAAGCATCTTACTGGTTTTTCCCGATTCAAAACTTCCCGAGCATAAAGAAATTTTATTCGTGAAAGAAACCAGCGAGCAGATTGCAATCTGGGAAGGAGAAAAACTCACGAAGAAAAAAACTGCTGAAGTTTCGGGAATACAAACGGTGTATTGGCTTTCGCAGTTCAAAACAATTTTTCACCAACTCATGTGCGAGTGCCGGCATGTATATTTAAATACGAATGAACATTTACGAGCGGCAGTGGAAGTTGAAACACGCGATGCCCGTTTTGTAAAATGGTGCAAGGAACAATATCCGCTTCACAATTATATTCGTGTGCAGCCCATCATGCATTCTCTCCGCGCCATAAAATCAAAAGAAGAAATTGATTTGATTCAAACCGCATGCAACATTACCGAAAAAGGTTTGCGCAGAATTCTTCCGTTCATCAAGCCGAATGTTTGGGAGTATGAAATTGAAGCGGAACTTTCGCATGAGTTCATTCGCAATCGCTCGCGCGGATTTGCTTACACTCCCATTATTGCTTCGGGTTTCAATGCGTGCGTGCTTCATTATATAGATACCAACAAGCAGTGCAAAACGGGTGATGTGATTCTGCTCGATGTGGCGGCTGAGTATGCGAATTATGCTTCTGACTTAACACGCTGCATTCCGGTTTCCGGAAAATTTTCCAAGCGCCAGAAAAATGTTTACAACGCGGTGCTTCGCGTGATACGCGGTGCAATTGACATGCTGAAAGCCGGAAATAATATTTTAGATTATCACGAAGCCGTTGGAAAAATGATGGAAGAAGAATTAATTAAACTTCGCCTTCTTCGGGAATCGGCTGTGAAAAAACAAGACCCGAAAAATCCTCTCTACAAAAAATATTTCATGCACGGCACTTCGCATTATCTCGGATTAGATGTGCACGATTACGGTGACAAGTACAGAAAATTTGAAGCGGGAATGGTTTTCACCTGCGAGCCGGGAATTTATATCCGCGAAGAAAACCTGGGCATTCGTTTGGAAAATGATATTCTCATTACGAAAAACGGAAATGTGGATTTGATGAAAAACATTCCTATTGAAGCGGAAGAGATTGAATCACTAATGAATTCTTAAGCAACTTTTAATTTTACTGGTAACGAAGTAGCGAATCCTATAACGAATTTTACGAATGATTCGTTGTATTCGTAACTTAATTAGTTACTTCGTTACCAGAAATTGAAGAATGATTAAATACACAGATTTCCGAAAAATAAAAGTCCGCTATTCCGACAAAGGAAAAGGAAGAGTAATTGTTTTGCTTCACGGATTTTTAGAATCGCAGGAAATCTTCGATGAACTCTCCACCAAACTTTCAAAAAGTTTTCGTGTCATTGCAATTGATTTGCCCGGACATGGAGAAACTCCTGCAATCGGCTACGTACATTCGATGGAACTCATGGCTGAATGCGCAAAATCGGTTTTGGATTCTTTGGGAATCAGAAAATATGTAGTGGTTGGACATTCAATGGGTGGATATGTTGCGCTTGCGTTTGCGGAAATGTTTCCACAAAATGTTTCAGGGCTCTGCCTTTTTCATTCCTCCGCCATGCCTGATTCGGATGAAAAGAAAAAAGACCGTGACCGTGTTGCAGAGATTGTTATGAAAGACCACACGCAATTTGTTTCCGATTTAATTCCGAAACTTTTTGCGAAAGAAAATATTTCTATACTCCAAGATGAAGTTACCAAAGCAAAACAAATTGCGTTGCAAACTCCCAAAGAAGGAATAGTTGCCGCGCTGAAAGGAATGAAAGAGCGCCCGTCACGCGAAATGGTTTTGAAGAATGCAAAGTTTCCGGTTCTGTTTATCATAGGGAAACAGGATGTGATTCTCGCCTGGGAAAATCTTTTGCTGCTTGCCGGCTTGCCTAGAAAAAGTTTCCAGTTAGTGCTCGAACATACAGGACACATGGGTTTTTACGAAGCGCCAGAAGAAACTTTTAAAGCATTGAGAAAGTTTTCTGCAATGTGTTTCAGATAAACTACTATATTAATTTTGAAAAAGAATCGTATTAAAGCAGAATAAATGAAAACATTTATGTTATCCGTTATTTTTTTTCTTCAAACATTTAATTTCTGTTATTCACAACTAATGGGGGGAGGAATACTGCCTTTATTTTCAGTATCAACAAAAGCAGATAATATTTTAGAAGCAACAATGTTCTCTGTCCCCAGTACTACAATTAGTGTTATAAATGGTATAAATATATACCATCGCAAACCCGCAAGTGATAATGCCCCTTTTGGAATTATTCTTGGTGCTTTTCAGATATATGCAACCGCACAATTCTCATCCAATTCTACTGTGAGAACTATAAATTATGTTTCAGGGTCATGTCTTATTCTAACAAGTGTTTTAAGGATGTATGATTTTGAAAAAGATTCTAAAACAGCATTTAATTTTAATATTATGCCAATGAATAACGGATCACTTTTAGTCGGATTTAATTTTTCTCATCAATTTAATTAATGCTGTGGAATTCCCAATCCCAATTCTTTTTTCTTTTTTTGTTTTTTCATTTCTCTTTTCATTTCGCGTGTTGTGCTGAAACTTGCACTTTCTTTCACACTTTGCTTTTCCATTTGCCGCTCTTCTCTTGATTTGAAATGGAAACGGAAGAGATGAAATATTTTTTTCTTTTTGCCGGTTCCCACATTTTTATTTTTATTCTTTCCTTTCCGCAAATTGGAAGGAGAATTTTTATTTAATTCAGTTTTCGAAGCGAATGCGTCTGTTCCTTTAGTATTGTCCTCCAGTTTTCTTTTTCTGAATTTAATTTTTCTTCCGCTGGCTTTTTCCCCGTAATCCATTGAATGATTATTGTTCGCAGTAAAATTTCCTGCGCTCACATCGCCTCCTTTGATTTTATTTCTTCTGAACTTCACTCTTTTGCCTGAAGATTTCTCTCCGTAGTCCTTTGAAGATTTATTTGTGGCGAATGCATCACCCAATGAACTTTCTTTTTCAGATTTACGTTTAAAGCGAACTCGTTTGCCGGAAGATTTTTTTCCGTAATCCTTTGAAGATTTGTTGGTGGCAAACGCGTCACCAAGCGCACTTCCTTTTTCAGATTTACGTTTGAAGCGAACTCGTTTGCCGGAAGATTTTTCTCCATAATCCTTTGAAGATTTGTTGGTGGCGAACGCGTCACCAAGCGCACTTCCTTTTTCTGATTTACGTTTGAAGCGAACTCGTTTGCCGGAAGATTTTTCTCCGTAATCCTTTGAAGATTTGTTGGTGGCGAACGCATCACCGAGTGAACTTCCCTTTTCAGATTTTCTTTTGAAGCGAACTCGCTTACCGGAAGATTTTTCTCCATAGTCCTTTGAAGATTTGTTGGTGGCGAATGCATCACCAACCGAAGTTCCTTTTGCTTTATCTCTTCTGAAAATTTTTATTCTCTTTCCATTTGCTTTTTCGCCATAGTTTTTAGTTTGCTTGCTTGCAGTGAAACCATCTCCGGTTTTATTTTTTGATTTTCTGCGCGATGATTTGAAACTGTCATTTTGTTTCGGAGATTTGGCTTTTGATTTTTTCGAGAGAAAAGATTCTTTCGGCTCTTTTGTTTTTTGTTTTTTATCGCGCTTGCCGAAGAAATGCCGCTCGGGAAATGTTTTCTGCTTTTCTCCTGAATCTTTGGAAGGCATGTTGCTTGCTGTTTTGCATGCGCTCAGAAGAATTAAAAAGATGGCGGAAGAGTAAAAAAACTTCATCTATGGAGTAAAGATAATTCTATTTCTCCTGTTTCCACTGTTGCCTCAAAGGGATTTCTTCACTTCAGCCACATAAAAACTTTAGGATTGTTTTCAAGCATTCTGAACTTTTCTTTGCTCGAAGAAATGATTGCAATGAAATCAATCAGCGGAAGAATTCCAGCGCAGCCGCCAAGTGTGCCCACGTATACAAAAGGCATGTAAGGTTTTGTGCCGAGATAAATCCGGTGCAGTCCTAAGATTCCGAAGGGAAAAGGAAAAGATAATATGGACGCAATGAGCCGGTGTTTTTTTGCGGGAGAAGAATGCAAAGAAAGAGTATCGGAGGAAAAAAATTCTTGCCGGGGAAATTCATTATTAACAGAAGGATTAGCATTCAATACTATTATCATAGTAGAATCGCTTTCTTTTGCTTTTAAAAGAATACTAGGAAGAAGAAAAAAAAGCAAAAAGTATTTTTTCATAAAGCAAATATCGGAAGTATAAGGCAACTCTATTAATTGATTGTAAAAAAAAACATACCTTTGTTGCCGCTCAAACAACATTAACCAATTTATTATTAAAATGAAAAAACTTTTTACTTTCACAATCGCTCTCTTTTCTTTTGCAGGTTTTCTTTTTGCAGGTTCAACAATACCCGGTATTCCAAACGGAGAATTAGTTGCAAAAAATAATTTGCATCCGTATTCTTTATCACTGAATCTACCCGAACAAAATCTTTTTGCCAAAAAGCATGGCGGGCAAGCAAAAAATGCTTTTGGAGAAGGAACAATTGTTATTTCTGCCGGCTATGGTTTTGGAAACTTTACGCAGGCACTTTTTAGTTTCGCGAACTCTTTTGGCGGATACTCTTACAGCAGCATCGGCCCAATACACGGCAAATTTGAATATGGTTTGTCAGATAACATCGGAGTGGGACTCAGCATGAATTATATAGGAGCAAAAGCAAAATGGAATGATACCTATGACGTGTATAATTCAACAACGGGTAACTATGACACGTATCCCTGCACGAATGAGTGGGATTTTTCTTCCTTAAGTATTCTCGCACGATTTAATGTTCATTTTGCCACTACTGAAAAATTAGACCCTTATTGGGGAATTGGAGCCGGATACAGAAGTGGAAGTTGGAGTCAATCTTCTACTTGCCAAGGCGGAACAACTAGGGCATATCCCTCCTATCAACCTTTCGGCTTTGAAACCACCTTCGGGCTGCGCTATTATTTTACAGATAATATTGGTTTATATTCCGAAATAGGTTGGGCAAAAGCCGTCATTCAATTCGGTGTTGCGGTCAAACTCTGAAAAAAATTTCTGCCAGGAGGATTTAAGGCAGGTTCTTAAATCCTCTTATTATTTCATCCATATCCTCCTCATAGGTTGACTTCATATTCTCTGAAACCCCAATGATGATTTTGTAAAAAGAATTCTTTGCCCTGATGGCTGCCACTTTGTAAAACACTCCTGTTTCGCCCACGCTTCCGCGAATGTTTCCGAGCAAGGCATCGGCTCCGTTTATTTTTTCAGGATAATAATTAATGAGAACTCCATGCTCAAGTTTGGAAGCGAAACCTTCCGAAAATTTCTTGAAGAAGTTTTCAAGTGAAGATGAATCGTGCTTTTCATACACCAGAAGAAACAATTGTTCTTTCTCATTTTTATACTGAAGCAAAGCAGAAGAATCAATATTATCTGTTTTGGAAAGATAATCGGGAATGGAAATGCTGAATTTATCCGGAACGATTGTGGTAGTAAATTTCTGCGGCTCCGATTGCGAAAAAAATACAAGAAGTAAAACCGAAATGAAAATAAAAATTAAAAAGTATGGAAAATATTTTTTCAAAGCTTGGCTTTCACTTCCACCTGCTCGTAGCCCTCAATGATATCGCCCACCTGTATGTCATCGTAGCCCTCCACGCTCAGCCCGCATTCCTGCCCTGCTAAAACTTCTTTCACATCGTCCTTGAAACGTTTGAGCGAAGAGAGAGCGCCCGTGTGAATCACCACACCGTTTCGGATAACGCGAATTTTTGTGCTGCGGTTTATTTTTCCATCGAGCATTCTGCAACCTGCCACCGCGCCCACTTTTGTAATATGAAAAACTTCTTTCACTTCAATGTTGCACATAATTTTTTCTTCAAACTCAGGCGCAAGCATTCCTTCCATCGCGTCTTTCACTTCGTTGATGGCGTTGTAAATAATCGAGTAGAAGCGAATGTCAATCTGCTCCTGCTCTGCTAATTTTTTCGCGGAAGCAGAAGGACGAACATTGAAGCAGACAATAATCGCGTTGGAAGCGGAAGCGAGCAGCACATCCGAATCGGAAATCTGCCCGATGCCTTTGTGAATAATGTTGACGTGAATTTTAGGAGTGGAAAGTTTCAGCAGCGAATCTGAAAGCGCTTCCACCGAGCCGTCCACATCTCCTTTCACAATAATATTTAATTCCTGGAAATCTCCTATGGCAATACGCCTTCCGATTTCATCGAGCGTAATATGTTTCTTCGTGCGCAAAGATTGTTCGCGCTGCAACTGCATTCGCTTCGTTGCAATTTCTTTTGCCTGCCTTTCGTCATCCAGCGCGTTGAATTTATCTCCCGCCTGCGGTGCGCCATCCAATCCAAGAATTTGCGCGGGCATAGAAGGACCGGCTTCTTCCATTGCAGTTCCACGCTCGTTGAACAATGCTTTTATTTTTCCGCTGAAAGGTCCTGCTACAATCACATCGCCCACGCGAAGCGTTCCTGCTTTCACCAGAAGGGTTGCCACATATCCTCTTCCTTTGTCGAGTGAAGATTCCACAATGGTTCCAATCGCGTGCTTGTTAGGATTCGCTTTTAATTCTTTTACTTCCGCTTCGAGCAAAACTTTTTCCAAAAGAAGTTCCACATTCGTTCCTGCTTTTGCTGAAATTCCCTGGCACTGATATTTTCCTCCCCAATCTTCCACTAATAAATTCATCTGAGATAATTGCTCTTTCACTTTTTCAGGATTCGCTGCGGGCTTATCAATTTTTGTAATCGCGAACACAAGAGGAACGCCAGCGGCCTGCGCGTGATTAATCGCCTCCACCGTTTGCGGTTTCACTCCGTCATCTGCAGCAATTACAATGATGGCAACGTCTGTTACCTGCGCACCGCGCGCACGCATGGCGGTGAACGCTTCGTGGCCGGGCGTATCGAGGAACGTAATCTTTTTTCCGTTTTCGAGAACCACTCCGTAAGCGCCAATGTGCTGCGTGATTCCGCCTGCTTCGCCTGCAATCACGTTTGCTTTGCGCACGTAATCAAGCAAAGAAGTTTTTCCGTGGTCAACGTGTCCCATCACCGTTACAATTGGCGGGCGCGGCAGTAGATCTTCGGGCGTGTCGGTTTCTTCCGTAATATCTTCAAGCGCTTCGGCACTGATGAACTGAACCTGATAGCCGAATTCTTCCGCAATGAGTTTAATAGTTTCTGCATCCAATCGCTGATTAATGGAAACAAAAATTCCCAAGCTCATGCAGAAGGAAATAATATCGGTTGGCTGCAAATCCATCATCGTTGCCAGCTGGCTCACTGAAATAAATTCCGTCACTTTCAGAATTTGTGATTCTGCTTCTGCCTGCTGTGCTTCCTGTTCTAATTTTTCTCCGAGCGCTTCGCGTTTTAATTTTCTGTATTTGGCAGCGCGCGATTTTCCTGCCGTTCCGCTGAGGCGGGAAAGAGTTGCCTTAATTTGTGAATCTACTTCCTGCGAAGAAACTTCCGGGCGGATTTCACGTCTGCGTTTATCTTTTTTCCGCTGGAAGTGCAGGGGCTTTGACTCGTCTGCTTTTTTTCCTGCATCACTTGCGAAACGTGCATATTCGCCTTGCTGAACTTTTTGCTTCTTGATTCTTTTCTTTTTCTTTTTCTTATCAGCACCATCCTGTTCAACTTCTTTTTCTACCGGCAAATCAATTTTCCCGATTACAGTCGGGCCCTCAAGTTTCGAGAAAGTAGTTTTATACATCTCCGGTTCGGGAACGGGAATATGTTTTTCTTCTTTCCGCTCTGAAGATTTTTCTTTTTGCGCGTCTTCTTTTTTCTTTTTCGAAAAAGAATCCAAATCAATTTTCCCGACTTCTTTAATCTGGAACTCCTGCGGTTTGGGCGCACGAATCACATCTTCACTTGCGTTGCGGATGACGAGTTCATCTTCTTCGCGCTTGCGCATGGTACGCTCGGAAATGGAAGAAGTATCTTCCACCGTCAGCGTTTTTCTTTTTTCTTTTTCCTCGTGAATGCGTTTGGATTCTTCTTTATCTTTTTTATCGGAAACAAAACCTTCCAGCACGAGTTCGTACAACTCGGCAGAAAGTTTTGCGTTCGGATTCACTTCGATTGCCTGCCCTTTGCTTTTCAAATAATCGGCAATGGTGGCAACGCTCACGTTGAGTTCCTTCGCAACTTTGCTTAATCTATGTACTACTGCGTCTGACATGTTTTTGATTGGAAGGTCGGAATGTTGGAAGGATGGATTTAACAGCCATCCAATCTTCCATCATTCCATTCTTCCTTGTATTTATTCAAATTCTGCTCTTAAAATTTTCTTCACTTCATTTACGGTTTCTTCTTCGAGTTCGGTGCGCTTAACCAAATCCTCATTGCTAAGTTCGAGAACTGATTTCGCAGTATCGCATCCGATTTTTTTCAACTCGTCAATAATCCATTCTTCAATGTCCTCTGCGAATTCATCGAGTTCCACATCTTCAATTTCTTCTTCCACATCGCGGTAAACATCAATTTCATAACCGGTAAGTTTTCCCGCAAGGCGAATGTTGTGTCCGCCTTTTCCGATGGCGAGAGAAATCTGGTCGGGCTTGAGATAAACTTCCGCGCGTTTCTTTTCATCGTCTAATTTTACAGATGTGATTTTCGCAGGGCTCAGCGCACGCTGAATGAAAAGTTGCGAGTTGGTTGTGTAATTAATAACGTCAATGTTTTCATTTTTCAGTTCGCGGACAATTCCGTGAATGCGCGAACCTTTCATTCCCACGCAGGCGCCAACGGGGTCAATGCGGTCATCGTAACTTTCAACGGCAACTTTTGCGCGCTCGCCCGGCTCGCGGACAATTCTTTTGATTGTAATGAGTCCGTCAAAAATTTCCGGCACTTCGAGTTCAAATAATCTTTCCAGGAAAGACGGAGAAGTTCTTGAAAGGACGATGAGCGGGCTGTTGTTTTTCATTTCCACGCGTGCAATCACAGCGCGGATGGTATCGCCTTTTTTGAAAAAGTCGCTGGGGATTTGTTCCATCTTCGGCATGATGAGTTCGTTTCCTTCGTCATCGAGCACGAGCATTTCGCGTTTCCAGATTTGATAAACTTCACCCGTAATGATTTCCCCGATTCTGTCTTTGTACTTATTATATACTGCGTCTTTTTCCAAATCCAAAACTCTTCCAATTAAATTCTGGCGAATGGTGAGAATCGCTCTGCGACCAAAGTCATCAAGTTTTACTTCCTGCGCAACGTCTTCATCTAGATTAAAATCTTTGTCAATCTTGCGCGCGTCAGTGAGTGAAATATGTTTGTTCGGGTCATAATCGAAACTGTCTTCGGCAAATTCATCGTCCACAATTTTCCGGTTATGCCAGATTTCGGGCTTGCCCTTGTCGTTCACAATCACGTCAAAGTTTTCGTCAGAGCCGTATTTCTTTTTGATGATTCCTCTGAACACATCTTCGAGAATGCTGATGAGCGTTACGCGGTCAATGTTTTTTACTTCCTTGAAATCCGAAAACGACTCTATCAGGTTTGCGATGTCTGCTTTTTTTTCTGCTGTTTTAGTAGCCATTGTTTGTGTATTTAAGTTGTGCGATTAGAAAAGAAAAGGGGGACTTTGTCAATCCCCCTTTTCAAATTCATATCTGACGCAAATATAAATATAAATTCAATACGCAAAAAAAAAAATTCATAGGGAAGATATGGCTTTTGTTATTTTTACGCATGATTTTTCGGAAAATTTCCTTCCTTATTATACTACTATTTTCCGCAAAGTGTTATTCGCAAATTCAAACCACTTCCGATACTTCAAAAATGGATACTATTTTCTTTTTGAACGGTGAAGTGAAGGCGGTTAAGGTGGTGGATACCGTTTATCACCTGATTAGATTTCTTCCTGAAAAAAGAAGAAAGAAACCTCACGTGATGGACGTGGAAAAAGATCGGGTTTTTTCCCTGAAGTTTTCTGATGGAGCGGAACGCATTATGTATTTTCATGATTCGGCAATTGGAAATGTATTTTCCGTTCTTGAAGCGAAAATGTTCATGCTTGGAGAACGCGAAGCAGATGTGCATTACCGGAATAAATGGCCGTTCGTGATTGGGTTTGCCATGGGCGCAGTGTCTCCTATTTCAATTCCCAATGCTGTTGCTCTTTCACCCATTTTGCCTGCAGTAACGCCCTTGCATACAAAACTTCCCACGATAAAAATAAATACAGATAAAATTGAGAATAAAAATTACCTGCAGTACGATACTTACCTTATGGGTTATGAAAAAGTAGCACGGAAGAGAAATTTTATGAATTCTGTTTTGGGAGCGGGCATTGGGCTTGCAATAGGTTTTGGCACATGGGCTGTATCTGACGAAACTTGGAATTCATTAGGCATTGAAACAAATATTCCTTCTCTTCCTAAAACGTCTCCGCTGGGAGATAAGTTAAAAACTTTTGCTAAGAAAAATTTCATTTATGGAATTTGGCTGGGAGAAGTCGGATGTTCAATTGGGATTAGCACATTGCATTACAAACATCGAACTAAAAAATTGAAAAGTGAAAATTAGAACATGGATCGATTTTTTTCTTTATTCCAATTTATTTATTTCGCTCTGCGCTGCTGCGATAACTATAGAAACTTATTTGCTGATTTATTCTGAAATAAATTGGATGTATGTTTCGTTTACTTTTTTTTCCACGCTCGTGTTTTATGATTTTCCTAGTTTGTTTTTTGCGAAGGAAGCATTTTCATCGGAAGAATCGGAGCGGCACAGCTGGATCAATGAAAATAAAAAAGTTCTTGGAATTTTTTTAGCGCTCGGGCTGATTGGAGTTGCTTCAACTATTTTCTTTTTTCCTTTTAAATTTATATTGAGTTTTATTCCAACGGCAACAGTTGCCTTCGCTTATTTTTTTCCCCAAACTCATTTGCGCAGTATTGCCGGATTGAAAGCGGGAGTGATTGCTTTTGTATGGACTGCGGTTACTTGCATTTATCCTCTGTTGCTTCACGCTTTGCCGCGCCACGATTTGGATATTTTATTTTACGGCTATCACGGCTTGCTGATGGCGCAGCGGTTTTTTTTCATCCTGCCGCTTTGCATCATCTTTAATGTGCGCGATATGGAGGCGGATAAAACCGCTGGTGTTCGTACGCTTCCGCTGGCTTACGGAATAAAAGCAACAAAAATTATTTGCCTGGTTTCACTTTTTTTATTTACTGCATTTCTTCGTTTCCTTTTTGGGAAAATTGAAATCGCTTTGATTATTTCCGCAATTGTTGCTGCAATTTTTATTTTACGAACTTCTAAATCCAGCTCGGAATATTTTTATTCTCTTTGGATTGACGGAATGATTTTGTTGCAGGCGGGGTTAGTGGAGGTAGCGGTGAGATTATAGTTTATTTAACTCTTCCGAAATTATTTTCCCTACTCTCCTCAAATCATTTTCGCTATGCGCCTCGCTTACAAAACCAACTTCATATCCTGAAGGCCCAAGATAAATTCCTCGTTCTAAAAGTTCGTGGTAAAGTTTTCTGAAATGTTGCATGGAGTTAGCGTCAATTTCTTCTGCGTTTTGAATTTTTTGTTTATCGGTAAAGGCAAACCAGAATATTGAACCGATAGAAAAAAGTTTGACGTTAGATGTTAGAGGTTGGATGTTGGAAATAAATTGTTTTGTTTTCTTTTCCAATCTTTCGTAAAAATCTTTTTTCAAACACTCTTTCAACTGCGCAATTCCTGCTGCCATCGCAACAGGATTTCCGCTAAGTGTTCCTGCCTGATACACATCTCCATCAGGAGAAATCTTGCTCATGATTTCCGTGCTCGCACCATATGCGCCCACTGGTAAGCCGCCACCGATAATTTTTCCATAAGTGATGATATCGGGTTTAATATTGTAATATCCTGCAGCACCAGTAAATCCGATTCTGAATCCAGAAATCACTTCGTCAAAAATTAAAAGCGATTTATTTTCTGTGCAGATATCTCTGAGGAATTGCAAATAAGATTTATCCTGCAGGAGCAAACCATTGTTTGCCGGAATCGGTTCAATGATAATGCAGGCAATTTCGTTTTTAAATTTTATGAATGCTTCCTTCACCGCTTTTTTATTATTCAGCGGACAGACGATGGTTTCATTCACAAATGCTTCAGGAACTCCATCTGAGGAAGTATTTCCGAAAGTCACGAGACCTGAACCTGCTTTCACCAGCAATGAATCCGCATGTCCGTGATAACATCCTTCGAACTTCAGAATTTTATTTCTCGTTGTAAATCCTCTCGCCAAACGTATCGCGCTCATCACCGCTTCTGTTCCTGAACTTACGAACCGAATTTTCTCTATAAACGGAATATTTTTCAGAATAAGTTCCGCCAATTTATTTTCCAGTTCCGTTGGCGCACCGAATGAACTTCCTTTCTTTGTAGTTTCAATAATTGCTTTCACCACTTTGGGATTTGCGTGTCCAAGAATCAGCGGTCCCCACGAACAGCAGAAGTCAATGTATTTATTTCCGTCCGCATCCCAGACGTATGCGCCTTTTCCGCGCTCGATAAATAATGGAGTTCCTCCCACCGAGCGGAATGCGCGTACGGGAGAGTTGACTCCTCCCGGAAAAAAAGTTTTCGCTTTCTCAAAAAGTTTTTCGGATTTCTTTTTCTTCATAGGTGAGTGCAAAGATATATCTTTGGTCGTCATTGCGAGGGAGGAACGACCGAAGCAATCTCCCAGAGATTTCTATGAGATTGCTTCCAACTTCGCTATGCTCGTTGTCGCAATGACGGGGCAAAATATGAAATACGAAAACACACTCCGGTTTGCCAAAGTGCTGGATAAAAAAGACCCGCTGAAAAAATTCCGGATGAAGTTTTTATTTCCGAAACACAAGGGGAAAGAGGTAATTTATTTCACAGGCAATTCTCTCGGACTTCAGCCAAAGACAACTTCGAAATATATTCAGCAGGAATTAAACGACTGGCAGAAGTTTGGCGTAGAGGGACATTTCAAGGCGAAGAACCCCTGGTTTTCTTATCATGAAATATTAGCAGAACCGCTTTCGAAAATCGTTGGCACAAAACCAAGCGAAGTTGTTGCGATGAATCAACTCACAAGCAATATTCATTTTTTGTTTGTTTCATTTTATCGTCCGACAAAAGAGCGTTATAAAATTATATGCGAAGCAAAAGCATTTCCATCCGACCAGTATGCGCTCGAATCACAAGTGAAGTTTCACGGATATAATCCTGAAAATGCAATCATCGAAGTTTCCCCAAGAGCAGGCGAGCATTGCATCCGCCACGAAGATATTTTATCCGCTATTGAAAAAAATAAAAATGAACTCGCTCTTGTTTTCATAGGAGGAGTGAATTATTATTCGGGACAAGTGTTCGGTATGAAATCAATTACGGATGCCGGGCACAATGCAGGTGTAATGGTTGGTTTTGATCTGGCACACGCTGCAGGAAATATTAAATTAAATCTTCACGATTGGAAAATTGATTTCGCTTGCTGGTGTTCCTATAAATATCTGAACTCATTTGCAGGAAGTGTTGGCGGGGTTTTCATTCACGAAAAACACCACGATAAAAATTTACCGATGTTCTCGGGCTGGTGGGGATATAATAAAGAAAGACGATTCAAAATGGAAAAAACTTTTGTGCCGATTCCCACAGCCGAAGCATGGCAGGTGAGCAACGCGCCCATTTTGTCTATGGCTGCGCACAAAGCATCGCTCGATATTTTTTCAGAAGCGGGAATGGAAAAATTAATTTCGAAAAGTGAAAAGCTGACGGAATATTTAGCATTTATTATCCATGCAGTTAATGAAAACATTCCACAGCATTCTGCTTTGGAAATAATTACTCCCGAAGAAAGAGGATGTCAATTATCTATCATCGCGCATGGAAGAGGGAAAGAATTACACAACAAGTTGATGAATGCCGGTGTCATTTCAGACTGGCGCGAACCGAATGTTATTCGTATTGCACCTGTTCCGTTGTATAATTCGTTTGAAGATGTTTTCAGGTTTGGAGAAATATTAAAAAAGTCGCTGTGAAAAAATTAAAAAAGTTCTTGAAATATTTTTTCATTACAATTCTTCTTTTGGCTGTAATTTTTTTCTCGCTCGGAATTATTTTTTCAACTATCACCTATGAAAGTAAAGTCAACGTAAACAAACCCGTTGAAACTTCTTTCGGAGTTTTTACAAATGCAATGAAACTTTCCGACTGGGTGATTGGCTTGAAAGGAATCGGATGGATTAGCGGTGGGCAGAATGAAATCGGCAGCAAATGGATTTTTATTGTCACACAGCACGGCTCGGATTATAAACTCACGCAAACACTGAAAGAATTTAAGAAGAACGAATTGTTTGTGACGAATGCCGACAACGAATTATTTACCGATGATGTGGAAGTAAAATTTATTCCGAATGGAACTTCTACCGACATTGTTGCGACCTCTCATCTCAGCGGAAAAAATATTTTCTGGAAATCTGCTTTCGTTTGTGCTCAATCTCTTCTTAGAAAACAAGATCAGGAAATGTATAACAAACTGAAGGAAGTAATCGAAAAAGAAAATTAAATTTTCTCGTTCGCAGGACAATTTGCACAACCCGAAGATTTTTTTCGGAAGAAAGTAAGATAAGCGCGGTATCCGAGATAGAAGATCGCAGATGCAAGGATGAGATATACGATTGCCTGTTGCATATTTCAAATCTACTAACTTTACGCGAAATAATTTCTACCCTTTATTAGGTATTTGCGATGATTACTGTTGAAACTCCCATAAAATTTGACAGAAAAAATTATTCAGATGAAATTCTTCTTTCGCTCTATAGGGAATTACTCAAGCCGAGAATGATTGAAGAAAAAATGCTAGTGCTTCTGCGGCAGGGAAAAATTACAAAATGGTTTTCCGGAATAGGACAGGAGGCAAGTTCGGTGGGCGCTGCGATGGCGCTTGCGCGCGATGAATATATTTTACCGATGCACCGCAATCTTGGAACATTTACCGTGAGAGGAATTCCATTCGAAAAATTATTCGCTCAGTTCCAGGGAAAAAAATCAGGATTCACGAAAGGGCGCGATAGAAGTTTTCATTTCGGCACACAGGAATATAAAATCGTGGGAATGATTTCTCATCTCGGCCCGCAGATGGGAGTTGCCGATGGAATTGCGCTCGGACATTTACTGAAGAAGGAGAAAAAAGTTACGCTCGTTTACACAGGCGATGGCGGAACTTCCGAAGGAGATTTTCACGAGAGCATTAATGTTGCCGCTGTTTGGGACTTGCCGGTGATTTTCGCTATAGAAAATAACGGCTATGGACTTTCAACTCCTTCGTCAGAACAATTCAAGTGCAAACAATTTATTGATAAAGCCATTGGCTACGGAATCGAAGCGGTGCAGGTGGATGGAAATAATATTATGGAAGTTTATGATACGGTAAAAAATATTTCTGAATCCATCCGAAAAAATCCACGACCAATTTTGCTGGAGTGCATTACGTTTAGAATGCGCGGCCACGAAGAAGCATCCGGCACAAAATATATTGACCCGAAACTTTTTGAAGAGTGGGGAAGAAAAGATCCAATTTCGAATTATGAAAATTATTTGCTCGAAGAAAAAATCCTGGATGAAGAAAAAATTTCTGAATACAAAAAAGAAATCAAAAAAGAAATTGAAGAAGGAATTGAAATTGCATTCGGAGAAAAAAATATTGAACCTGATACGGAAGAAGAAGTAAGAGATTTGTTTGCTGTTTCTCCTGTTCAAGAAATATCAGCGAATGAAAACTCGGAACCGAAATCAGAAAAACGTTTGATAGATGCCATCTCCGATGGACTTCGTTTAGCTATGAGAAAACATTCCAATCTTGTTTTGATGGGACAAGACATTGCAGAATATGGAGGAGTTTTCAAAATCACGGATGGCTTTGTAAAAGAATTCGGGAAAGAAAGAGTGCGCAACACTCCGCTATGCGAAAGCGCGATTCTCGGTGCTGCGCTCGGACTTTCCATCAACGGAATGAAAGCAATGGTGGAAATGCAATTTGCAGATTTTGTTTCGGAAGGAATGACACAAATCTGTAACAACCTCGCGAAAGCACATTGGCGATGGGGACAAAGGGCGGATGTTGTTGTAAGAATGCCAACTGGAGCCGGTGTTGCTGCAGGTCCATTTCATTCTCAATCGAACGAAGCGTGGTTCTTTCATATTCCCGGATTGAAAATAGTTTATCCCGCTTTTCCCGCTGACGCGAAAGGGCTTTTGCTTTCTGCATTTGAAGATGCAAATCCGGTAATGTTTTTCGAACACAAAGCCCTGTATAGAAGCATTACCGGAAATGTTCCGGAAGATTATTATACAATTCCAATCGGCAAAGCAAAAATCCTGAAAGAGGGAAGTGCGGCAACAATTATCACCTACGGAATGGGAGTTCATTGGGCTTTGGAAATTATCGAAAAAAATAATTTACAGGATGTTGAACTCATTGACCTGCGCTCACTCGCACCGTTGGATACAGAAACTATTTTTACAAGCGTAAAAAAAACCGGAAGAGCAATCATTCTTCACGAAGACACGCTCACCGGAGGAATTGGTGGAGAAATTTCTGCACTTATCACCGAAAACTGTTTTGAATATTTGGACGCGCCTGTTATGCGCTGCGGTTCGCTGGATACGCCTGTTCCTTTTACAGAGACGTTGGAGAAAAACTTTTTGCCGAAAGAAAGGTTTGAAAAAAAAATTTTGGAGTTGCTGCAGTATTAATTCTTATCTCAGAATTTTCCGTACGAAAGCAACTGTGAAATACGACATCATCACTACACCCATCCAACCTTCTATGGGAGCCAGCCAGTGAATAACGCCAACCGGAAGGCAATCTCCATAGCCAATGGTAAGAAAAGTAATGGCGCTGTAATAAAATGATTGGAGAAAATAAGAGAGCGATGCGTTATCGGCTCCGCTGCAGGAAATCCCCGCATACATAATTTGCGGAAGAACGCAATACAATGTGCTGAAGCCAACATAAACGAAAATCATACTTACGAGAACGCGCACAGGGTCGGTTGCGTAGCGCCCCATTTTATCGAACACAAGCCATTTGAAAAAATAAATCGGGTATGCCCATGCAGCGTTCATTTTATTTTTTTTCACTTCCGCCTGCAGCAGCGATTTTTGTTCGCAGCGCATGTATTCCACGTACGATTTATCTTCATCGAGGTATTGCCCCACCGCATGAAATTCTTCTTTCAGAATACGGAACTGTTCCCCTTTCTGCAGAAGGGAAGTGTCGGTTTGATTATAAATGGTGCGCTTTACATGATTTTTTTTCCAGTCAATATTAATTCGTCCGAGATTTTTTATTCCTGAAAAATTAAACTGCTGAATGGGAGTGGAATCATCCCCTGGAATTAAATCAACGATGTCGCGCAAAACAGAATCGTGAAGGTTAAGCGAAGCACATTGGTTAAACCGAAAATCGAAATGCGAATTCATCCGGCAGGACTGAAGATTTATGCCAGCCGATTTGGCTCTGTAAAAATTTACTTTGTCGGCATAAAAATCACAGTTCTCAAAGGAGATTTCATTCGAACCGAAATCGGCTTCCTCAAAACTGATGTCGCCTTTTCCAAAAACAGATGAACGAAAACTTGTTTTGGAATTATTGAACTCCGCTCCTTCAAATGAAACATCGCCATCGCCCCACTGCACGCGCTTGAAATCCACGCGGTCACCCAGGAATTCCACCGCTTTGAAATCAATTTTGCCCGCACCGAAAACAGATTTCTCGAAGGATACATTGCCGGAAAATTTCGCATAGCGGAAATCGGAAACACCTTCGCCCCATGTGACGGATTGAAAATCGGCATCGCCCCCGAATTTTGTGTTTACAAAAAGCACATCGCCCGCGCCAAAATGTGTGAAGCGAAACCCGGAATTGCCCGCTCCAAACTCCGCGAAACGAAAATCCACTGTTCCTTCTCCGAAGCGCGAGCGCCTGAAACTCACCGCGCCTTCTCCGAGTTTCGCATGGCTGAAATTAATAGTACCGTTTCCGAAAACAGATTCTTCGAAAAATATTTTTGAGTTTTCAAAAACAGCGTGCGAGAAATCCACTTCCACATCGCAGTCGAAGAAAGAATTTTTTGCAGAAAAAATTTTCAGGTGCACAGGATGCATTTCGGAAAGCGCCCGCTGTTTGCGGAATTCTCCCAGGGAAAAATTCTGCACATAACATTCGTTCAGATTAACCGGCTGTCCGTTCTCCATTTTTTCATACAACTCTCCGGCAGAAACAAAGCCGAATTCTTTTGTTTCTTTTTTTCTTCCTTTGGCATCAAAAAAATCTATCTGCGCGGTTTTGGAAAATTCTGTTCCGCTTGAAGAAATAAATTTTTTTTCAAGAAGTGTTACCTTGAAATCATTCAGTTCCGGCTCGGGCTTGTGGAGAAGGATTTCCATGAGGGGAAAATAATCAGAGCGAAATTAATTAAAATGCAAGATAAAATTTGCAAAGAAAAAATATTACTGCCCTGTTTTCGGAGCGGTGGGCGGAGGAGTGGATTTGAAACGCAAACCAATCATCAACTCGTGCGTGCCGTTGCTGTATTTTTTCAGAGCAGTAGTGGTAATGTCATACGAATAGCCGAAAGAAAGATTTTCTTTATACATATAACCCACCATCATGCTCATGGCATCTTTTGTGCGGTAGGTGCCACCTACCCAGATTTTATTTTTATAAAAGAAGCGCGCGCCCAAATCAATTTGCACGGGAGCGGGGCTTACAAACTTTACAAGGAAAGATGGCTCGGCAGAAAATTCATCGGTGAGAAATAATTTATAGCCGCCCATGATATAAAAATGCGTAGCCAGCGTTCCGGTGGGAGTTGGCGTTTCAAATAATTTGAGTTTCGCCTGGAAGAGTTGCGGCACATAACCGCCCAGCCACCAGTTGCCGGTGCCGTTATCTTTCGGCAAACCGTATAAATAAAATGATGCGCCCAAATCGGGAACCACTTTGGATAAATATCCGTTTGCAAATACATAATCATTCGGATTATCGAGCGTAAGTTTGGTTGCATCGGTTGCCCACTGAAGCACTCCTGCAGAAAGAGAAAGAGAAATTTTTATTTTCTCGGTAAGTTTAATGTGATAAGAATACGAGCCGCTTGCTCCGATTCTTCGGGTGGGACCTGCAATATCGGTAAACAGGTAACCGCCCACACCCATGTTTTTTGCTTTGATGGGACCGTTCGCGCTCAGTGCATACGTGCGCGGGGCATCGGTGATTCCCAGCCATTGCAAACGGTTTGCCGACACCACATCAAAGTACGGGCGGCTTCCTGCTATGGCAGGGTTTTCAAAATAATCATTGAACATGTATTGAGTAAAAAGAGGCAACTGCTGGGCAGAACAAGGCAAAAGGAAAAAGGTAAAAGTCAAAAGTAAAATACCGGCAAAGGGTGCTACCTTTTGAATTGTGAATTGTGAATTGTGAATTTTCATTTTATCTGAGTATTGTTATCGGTCCGGTTACAGGGTCAGGATATAAATCGCTGTTCAGATTAATCACATAATAATACGTTCCCACAGGCAAATCTTTACCATTGTATTTTGCATCCCACGGAATTTTATATCCCACGGAACTGAACAGCAATTCTCCCCAGCGGTTATAAACTTCCACCACCGCTTCGGGGAATTGCTCAATGCCGGGAATTATCCACACATCATTTATTCCATCACCGTTCGGAGACAAACCATCATTCGGCACAACGCTTAATACAACATTCACTCTTACCGTATCAGTAGAAGTGCAGCCGTTCGCATCCGTAACCGTCAGCGTGTAGGTTGTGCTGGTTGTTGGATTTGCGGTGGGATTAATGCACGTGGTGCAACTCAATCCGGAAGAAGGAGACCATGAATAAGTTCCGGTTCCGGTTCCGTTCAGTACAGCGCTTTGCGAAGTGAGGATGGTAACATCGGTTCCCGCATCAATCACCGGCAGAGCGAATACGGTAACGCTCACCGTATCGGTATCACTGCAAATTCCGTTGGAAGCAATAAGCCCGAAATCATTTATTCCCACCGGAGGAGAAACCGCAATGCAGGTATCGCTTTTAATAATTGTCCATGCAGGAAGTTGATACCATGAATAATTAGCAGTGTTCAAACTGCTGCTGCAAAGCATGGCATTTCCGCCAAAGCAGAACGCAGTATCATTTCCGGCAAGTGCAACCGGCATGGCAAGAACAGTTACGCAAACAGTGTCGGAATCAACACACATTCCTCCGTTCGTGCCGATGATTCCATAGCAGGTTGTTCCGGTGGAAGGAGAAACAGTATAGCAGATTCCTGTGGAAACAGGAGTCCATGCGGGAAGCGTGAACCATTGATAAGTTGTTGCCCCCGATGCGCAGAGAGAAACCGAATCGCCCTGGCAAATAGTGGTGTCATTCGTTGAAAGAAGAAGCGGAACAGGAATCACGGTTACATTTACTGTATCCGTATCGGCACAAATCCCGTTCATGGCAATGAGCGCAAAATTATTTACACTGGCAGGAGGAGAAACGTTCACGCAGTTGGTAGTTCCTACTAAAGTCCATGCAGGAAGTTGATACCATGCTTGACTTGTTGCATTCACGCTTCCGCTACAAAGAGAAATGGAATCGCCTTCGCATATTGTTACATCAATTCCTGCGGCAGCAGTTACTGTTGTTGTAACTCCAATGTTCATCGTATCGGTGATAGAGCAGTTGTTGGCATCGGTAATAATTACAGAATCCAATCCTGCACAAAGCCCCGTGCACGAAGCGGAAGTGCATCCCGCAGGGAACCATTGATATGTATAGGGCGGAGTCCCTCCGGCAGGAGTAATAGTAATGATTCCATCGCAGGTGTTCGGGCAACTGGCGTTGGTGACTGTATGCGTTGAAGCCAAAACAGGAGGGTCGGTGAGAGTTACTGTAGAAGTTGAAGAACATAAATTCGTATCGGTAAGCGTGAGCGTATAAGTTCCCGCGCATAAGCCGGTGCAGGCAGAGACAGTGCAGCCGGTTGACCATACATAAGTATAAGGCGGAGTTCCTCCGGTAGGAGAAGAAGAAATAGTTCCATTGCACGAGCCGTTGCAAAGAGGATTTGTTCCTGTTACGTTAGCAGCGAGCGGTGCGGGTTGCGTAATAATTGCTGAATCATTTTTAAAACATCCCAGCGCATCGGTTACTGTTACCGTGCAGATTCCGGCACATAATCCGGTTACTGCACTGGTGGTTTGCGCATTGCACCAAAGATATGTATAAGGCGAAGTTCCACCGCTGATAGTTACCATAGCGGTTCCGTTGCACGATGCATTGCACGAATCATTGGTGGATGTTACCGAAGAAGTCAAAACTGCATTTTGTCCTACGGTAAATGTTTCAATCAGCGTGCAGTTGTTCGCATCCCGAAGCGTGTCAGTATAATTTCCTGCACAAAGCGCGGTAATGGAAGAGGTAGTTGCGGAGTTACTCCATGAATAAGTATAAGGAGGAGTTCCTCCTGAAGGATTCAATGTAATGCTTCCGTTGCACACTCCAAAGCAAGTGGCACTTGTAATGGAAGAATTGGAAGCAAGCGGTGCAGGTTCAGTAATATTAACAGAAGAAATTGTCTGGCATCCGTTCGTATCGGTTACGGTAGCAAAATATTGATTCGGGCAAAGCCCCGTGCAGGTTTGTGTAGTGCATCCACCGGGGAACCAGGAATAACCCCACGGAGGTCCATCACCGGTTGCGCACGAAACTATAACCGTTCCATCGCAGGCGCCATTGCACGAAATATTTGTTCCTGTAACACAAATGGTGGGCCCTGATGTGTTGTTCAGAGGAATGGTGTCAATGCTGATGCATCCGTTGGCATCCATTACCGTGTCAATATAAACTCCTGCGCAAAGCCCGGTAATGGTTGCAGTGGTTGCGCCAGTGCTCCAGAAAAATGAATAAGGAGGTGTTCCTCCCGATGCAATCACAGAAATGCTTCCGTTGCAAACATTACACGTTGCGGGAGCCACTCCGTTTGACTGCGTGAGAATAGGGGGAGCGGTAACGCCTACCGCCTGCGTAATGGAACATCCGTTGGCATCCGATAAAGTGAGCGAATAAGTTCCTGCGCATAATCCGGTGGCGGTGGAAGTTGTTTGCGCATTCGACCATAAGAAAGTATAGGGCGATATTCCTCCTATGGGAGTTGAAGTCGCGGTTCCGTCACACGAACCCGAACACAAAGGAGCAGTTGTTGTAATATTCGGCTGAAGAAGAGCGGGAGATGAAATAGTAAGAAAACTGTCAATGCTGCATCCGTTGGCATCACTAATGTTAAGCGTATAGGAACCTACACATAATCCTGTCACAGAAGAAGTAGTTAATGCGGTGGGATTCCAGAGATAGGTATAGGGAGCCGTTCCTCCGCTCACAGTTGCCGAAGCAGTACCGTCACATCCTGCGGAGCAACTTGCATTGGTGAATGTAACCGTTGCCGATAAAAGAGCGGGCTCTGTTATTGCCACGCTTTGAGAAGAAGCACAGCCATCTGCATCGGTAACAGTTACCACATAATTTCCAGGGCATAAGCCAGTGCAGGCAGAAGTACTGCAGCCGCTGTTCCAACTATATGTATAAGGAGTTGTTCCTCCGGAAGCATTTATGGTAGCAGTTCCATCACAATTTCCATTGCAGGAAACATTCGTGGAAGAAATAGTGGTGGTGAGAACCGCGGGTTCAGTGATAGATACCGTTGCGGTGGCGGTGCAGCCATTCCCATCTGTTACAGTAACTGTATAAACTCCCGGACATAAACCCACTATCGGAGCAATAGGAGCGCCCGTGCTCCATAAATAACTATATAACGGAGTTCCTCCGCTTGCGCTTGCGGTTGCAGTTCCATCACAGTTTCCATTACAAGTAACATTCGTAGAAGAAATAGTTACAGTCAAAACAGATGGTTCAGTAACAGGAATGAAAGTAGAATCGCTGCAACCTTTCGAATCGGCAAGCACAACGGTGTCGATTCCTGCTGTCAATCCCGAAACGCACGAAGTAGTGGAACCAATCGGCAGCCAGATATAAGTATACGGTGCAGTTCCGCCCGAAGGAGAAAGGCAAATGTTTCCGTTATTTCCTCCGTTGCACGAAACATTCGTGATGGTAGGATTCGCAGCCAATGCCGGAGGATTATTCAATGTATCATACGCAAATGAAACGCAGGAAATATTATCAGTAACTGTTACAATGTAATTTCCCGCGCATAATCCCGAGCACGCAGAAGCAGTGCAGCCGCTCGGAGCCCACGAGTAGGTGAACGGAGGATTGGTACCGGCAACACTCACGGAAGCACTTCCATCACAACTGCCGTTGCAGGTTGGGTCAACGGAAGAAGTTACTGTAACTGTTGGTCCGCTTATGTTTCCAACGGCAATGGCGAAAGTATCTTTACATCCAGCCGCATCTGAAATCATTACCGTATCAATTCCCGCAGCCAATCCGGTAATGCAGGCAGTGGTGGCTCCTCCGGGAGACCAAACATACGTATACGCAGGAGTTCCTCCGGAAGGAGAAATACATATTGCTCCATCGCTCGCTCCGCAAGTTGCAAGTGTGACAGAAGGATTATCGCTGATGTTGGGAATGTTTCCAATGGAAACTGTGTTCGTGAGTGTGCAGTTGTTGGTATCGGCAACAGTTACCGTATAATTTCCCGCGCATAATCCGGTGGCAGTTGCAGTTGTTTGAGCCGGAAATCCCGGAGACCATGTATAAGTATAACCGCCTGTTCCGCCTGAAGGAGAAGCAGTAGCGGTTCCATTACAGATTCCGCACGATGCAGTGGTGCTGCTCATTGTAATAGTAAGTGCAGGAGGATTTGTAAAAGTTACTGTGTTGGTTGCAATGCAGCCATTCGAATCAGAAACATTCACAGTATAATTTCCTGCGCAAAGCCCGGTGGCTGATTGTGTAGTTTGAACCGGAATTGTTGGAGACCATGCATACGTGTAAGGCGAACCTCCGCCAAACGGAGTTGCGGTTGCAATTCCATCGCAGGCGCCAAAGCAACTCACGCTGTTTCCTGAAACAGTAACCGAAAGCGTGACAACAGGTTTTATTATAGCAGGAAGTGTATTCTTACAACCATTGGCATCCGTCACAGTCACCGTACAGGTTCCGGGGCATAATCCAACTGCGGTGGAAGTGGTTTGTCCGTTGCACCATAAAAATGTATAAGGCATCGTTCCGCCCGATGTAGAAACAGTCGCAGTTCCGTTGCATAAAGTACAACTGGATGTGGTGGAAGAAATGGAAGAAGAAAGAATAAGCGGCTGAGTAATGGTAATGATTCCAATATCGGAACATCCTTTCGAATCTGTAACCGTAACGCTAAAAGTTCCGGCACATAAACCGGTGGCGGTGCTGGTGGTTTGTCCGCCCGTCCATAAATAAGTATACGGAGCGGTTCCGCCTGTCGGGCTTGAAGTGGCTGAACCGTTGCACTGCCCCGAACAAAGAACATTATTTACCACCGAAGCATTTGCCGCAAGAGCCGGAGGGTCGGTAAGTGTTATAGTTTGTGTGTTAGTGCAGCCCTTACTATCTGTAACAATCAACGTATAAGTTCCCGCGCATTGACCGGCAATGCTGGAAGTAGTTTGCCCGCCCGGATTCCAATTAAAAGTATATGCGGGAGTGCCTCCGCCCACCACTGCTGAAATGGAGCCACTGCAATCACCGTTGCATTTAGGATTAGAAGAAGTAATGGTAACTGTCAGGGTAGTTGGCTGCAGAAATGTAACCGAAGCGGAAGCCATACATCCGTTTGCGTCTGTGACCTGCAATGTATACACCCCGGCACACAGCCCGGTGATGGATGGAGTGGTTGCAGTTGTTGACCATAAATAAGTATAGGGCGCAGTTCCTCCGCTTACAGATGACACTGCGGTTCCGTTGCAATCGCCATTGCAGTTTAACGGATTAGGCGTAGCGGAAGAAATGGAAGCAGTAAATGCGCTGGGTTGAGTAACGGCAATAGTTGCAGATGCAGGGCATCCGTTTGCATCGGTTAGTGTGAGCGTATAAGTCCCTGCGCATAAGCCCGAGCAGGAAGAAGAAGTGCATCCGCCCGGCATCCATGAATATGTATAAGGAGATGTTCCTCCCGTTGGAGAAGAAGAAACACTTCCATTGCATTGACCAAAACATAAAACGCCCGTGCTCGAAAGATTCGGTACAAGTGCAGCAGGAGAATTAACCGTTATGGAAGAAGCGGCAGTGCATCCTTTCGAATCAGTAACCGTTATCGAATACGTTCCGGCACATAATCCCGTACAAGTTGAAGCAGTGCATCCGTTCGACCATGAATATGTATAGGCAGGAGTTCCACCCGATGCAGTAGCCGTAACGCTTCCATTGCAGAGACCATTGCACGTTACATCAGTTTCAGTGGGAGTAACTGTGAGTTGTGTGGGTTGTGTAATGGTAATCGTTCCTGTTTTTGTGCAGCCGTTGTTATCCGTAACTGTTACGGTGTAACTTCCCGCGCAAAGCCCGGTGCAGGAAGATGCTGTGCATCCGCTCGTCCATGAATAAGTATAAGGCGCTATTCCACCCGAAGCATTTGCATTCGCTGTTCCGGTGCATAACCCAAAGCAGTTAACATTTGTTCCGGTTGGTGAAACAGAAAGTGCCGTTGGTTGAGTAATCGCTACGGTTGCAGTTTTTGTACAGCCGTTTGCATCGGTTAACGTTAACGTATAATTATTGGCGCATAACCCGGTGCAGGCAGAAGTAGTGCATCCTCCGGGCGACCAGGAATACGTGTAGGGAGGCACTCCTCCTGATACAGTTGCCGTTACAGAACCCGTGCATACTGCGTTGCACAAAAGATTTGTTCCGCTTACTGTTATGGTAAGTGCAGGCGGTTGAGTGATGGCAGCAACATAAGAGGTAACACACGTATGGCTGTCGGTAATGGTGCAGGTATAATTTCCCGCACAAAGATTAGAAATGGCAGAAGTAGTTGAGCCGCCCGGCATCCATGAATAAGTATAAGGCGAAGTTCCTCCGGAAGGATTCACAGAAGCGGTGCCGTTGCATTGACCAAAACAAGTAATAGGAGTGGAAGAGCCATTCGGATTCAAAGGAAAAGGTTGCGTTAGCGTAACTGTTTTCACTTTTGTGCATAGGTTTGCATCCGTTACTGTTACCGAATAAGTTCCGTTGCATAATCCTGTTGCTTGGGCAGTTGTCTGGGCAAAAGGGTCACTCCATAAATAGGTATAAGGCGGAGTTCCTCCAGTAGGGCTTGCTGTAGCAGAACCATCACAGAAACTAAAGCAGGAAGGATTTTGTGCAGGAGGATTTATGCTAACAAATAATGCCTGCGGTTCACAAAGGTCAATAGAGATGATGCAGGAACTTATTCCGGTGTTGTCCCAAACTTCCACACTTTTGGTTCCAGCACAAAATCCTGTTGCAGTGGGAGTGGTTTGATTAGAAGGTGTCCACTGATATGTATAAGGAAGAACACCTCCGCTTACAGAAACAGTTGCCGTTCCGCTGCAATCGCCATTGCATTTTAGATTAGTTCCTGTGATAATAAGCGTTAAAGTATTAACGCCAATGGTGCAGATAAGTGTATCGGGAGTTGCAGTGGGTGGACAAGATACGCTTGAGATAGTAGGAAGAGAAGCAAAATGTTTTGCCGTATCGCTCGCTGCTGCGGACGGCCAATGAAAATTACTGGCGGAACTAACAGAAACAATGCAGGAAAAAAGGATGTAAAAAAATATTCTCAAACTAATATAGGTTTTGTAAATATGACTATTACGATAATAAAACAAATATGTTACAAAATTAACAGAAAGAGTTTTCCTAAATGAGATTTTTTAAACTATTTATTGTTGGAAATCAATAAGCAAAAAATAAATCTTTATTTTATCTCTATTTCTTTGGGAGCGCTCTTCTTGTCATCTTTGGGTTTTTTCTCACGAACTTTTTTTGTTTTTGTTTTCAGAATAAGATTTTTCAATTTCTTTTTGTTTCTTTTTTTGATTTCCCTGTCTGTTCTCCGCAACTGCTTCTTATATGCTTTCTTTTGTTTTTTCCCGAGCGAAGCATAATCTTTGGCAATGGCGGTTGGCGATTGATGCTGGTTCACATCATCCTTGTAAAAATTTTCCTGCGCATATTCACTCTTTTTTCTTTTCAGAAAGCAGGATGAAAAAACAAAAAGCAAAACAAGCAGAAAAAAATATTTTGCCGTTGAACTCATAAAACAGTAAACGAAAAAGATGCTTGAATATTTTGGATAACGAAGTAACGAATTTTTATAACGAATATTACGAATTATATTTTTCGTATTGATTCGTAAAATTCCTTCGTTACCAGATTTACCAGCCAAGAATGTAAGCGAACATCAGCGGAGCCACAATGCTTGCATCCGATTCAATCACGAAGCGCGGAGTATCGGTGTGGAGTTTTCCCCAGGTAATTTTTTCATTCGGCACAGCGCCTGAGTAAGAGCCGTAACTTGTAGTGGAATCCGAAATCTGGCAGAAGTAAGACCAGAACGGAGTATCCTTTAATTTCATATCCTGGATTAGCATAGGCACAACGCAAATTGGAAAATCGCCTGCAATTCCTCCGCCAATCTGGTAAAAGCCCACTCCCCTGCCCTTGCAATTTTTCTGATACCATTTCGCGAGCATCATCATGTATTCAATTCCAGAGCGAATAGTGGTTGGTTTTAGTTCTCCGTTCAAACAATAAGAAGCAAAAACATTTCCAAGCGTGGAATCTTCCCAGCCGGGACAAATAATCGGAAGATTTTTTTCCGCAGCGGCAAGCAGCCACGAATCTTTCGCGTCAATCTGATAATATTGTTCGAGTTCTCCGCTGAGTAAAAGTTTGTAAAAAAATTCGTGCGGCAAATATCTTTCTCCGCTTTTGTCAGCGTCTTTCCAGAGTTTGATGATATGGCGTTCAATTCTGCGCATGGCTTCTTCTTCGGGAATACAAGTGTCTGTTACGCGGTTGAAACCATTTTCAAAAAGTTTCCATTCGTCTTTCGGAGATAAATCACGGTAGCCGGGAATTCTTTTATAATGGTCGTGCGCCACCAGATTAAAAACATCTTCTTCCAGGTTTGCGCCAGTGCAGGAAATAATCTGAACTTTTCCGTTGCGAATCATTTCAGCAAGCGAAACTCCAAGCTCGGCAGTGCTCATAGCGCCCGCCAGCGTAATCATCATTTTTCCTCCGCCTTCAATATGCTCTTTGTATGCTTTGGAAGCATCCACCACAGTTGCCGCATTGAAGTGCCTGTAATGCTTTTCAATGAAAATGGAAATAGAATTTTTTGTCTTGCTTGGTTTTGCAAGCAGCGTTTCAAGAGAAGAATTTGTAGTTGTGCGCATAGTCAAATGGTTTGATGAAAAAAATTGTGTACAAAAATATTTATTCTTTGATACACAAACAAAAAAATTGAAAAAAGTTTTTGAAATCTTTTCAAGACATAATCAACAGAAAAAAAATTTGCTGAGGATTTTTTTTTGTGAGTTCTCGACTTCGCTCGAACTGACAAGAAAAAAATTATTGTGAGGAAAGAATTTTTAATTTCTGCCCGGGAATAATTTTCCCTTCGGGAATATTGTTCCACTGCTTGAGTTGTTCCAGTGTTACTCCGTTTTCCTGCGCAATGTTCCAGAGCGAATCTCCTTTGCGCACAGTCACGATTCTGAATTTTTGATTTGCGGAAGCAGCAACAGAAGTTGTATCGGCAGAAGTTTTTGTTTCAACTTTTTTTGCAGCGGAAGAATTTTCCGCAGAAGTTGTTTTCACAGATGCAACCGATGAATTTCCTTTCACGGGAATATAAATCGTCAGCGCTTGCCCGCTGTGAAGTTTCGGATAACGCAAATGATTCCACGCCTGAATATCTTCGGGCGTGCATCCGAATTTTCTCGCCACTCGGCTCATGGTTTCTCCTTTTCTCACCACATAGGTTTTTACGATTTGCTGAATGGCGAGCGTTTGCATGAGCGAATCTTTTTTTGCGTATTCATAAATTTTATCTTCGTTCGCTATGAACATTCCGATTTTTGTAATCGGCAAACAAAGTGAATAACATTCTCCCTCGGAAGAAGGAACCGTGCAGCGTTTGTAGCACGGATTCAGGTACTGAATATCTTCCACAGGAATGTCAAGGATTCTTGAAATCTGCTGGAAGGAAAGTTCTTGTTTAATATTTAATGTGTCAACATCTGCAGCGGTGAGGCGCGGCATTGCCGGATATAAATTATGTTCTTCTGCATGCGTCATCACATAATTAACCGCGATGAAAGCGGGAACATATCCCTGTGTTTCGCGCGGAAGATACGGGCGGATTTCCCAGTAAGTTGTTTTTCCTCCCGAGCGCCTGATGGCTTTGCTCACATTTCCCGGACCGCTGTTGTAGGCAGCCAAAACCATTTGCCAGTCGCCAAACATATCGTATAAAAATTGCAAGTACTCGCAGGCGGCTTCGGTAGATTTATACGGGTCGCATCGTTCATCCATATAGGAAGAAATTTTTAATCCCTGAATTTTTCCGGTGCCGTACATAAATTGCCAGAGCCCCATGGCTCCGCAGCGCGAACGTGCGGAAGGATTCAAAGCAGATTCCACAATGGCAAGATATTTTAACTCGAGCGGCATTTTATGTTTGTCGAGAATTTCTTCTATCATCGGAAAATAAAGTTGCGACATTCCGAGCACGCGTTCCACCAAACCGCGCTTTCGCACTGCGTACAATTCAATGTAACTGCGCACCGCGTTGTTGTAAATTAAATAGAACGGAGATTCAGCATCTAATTTTGCGAGGCGCATTGCATAAACGGAATCAGAATAATTGGGAACGGAATCGAGCGGGAAATGATATTTATTCGGATGAATTTGTAAAGCGGTCTTCTCAAAAATTTTCAGATGAGATAAACTATCGAGCATGGAAGCAATAGGGTCGTCAGAAAAAATAATTCCGGAAGAATCTTTCAGTTCAGTTTGTGAAAACGCCAGATGCTGAAACGAGTTCAACATGACAAGAGGTAAAAAAAATTTGAGAGTAAATTTCATAAATAGTTGAACGATGATTATATGAAAATGTTTTATCTATTTTACAACTTCCGCAATGTTAGGCGAAAAAAATTTGCAATTCGTCTAAATTCATAGTGTCTTATTAACGCAGCAATGTGAAAAAAGAAAAACTGATAAACTAATTTTCTATAGGAAAGATACAAAAAATTTACTTCCAGTTGAAGCAAATTTCATAGGAAGTTTTCGCTCTGTATTTGCGGGCAAACATCTTTTTCATCTTCAAACTGGTATTGTATGAAAATTTCTCACACCATTTTTTGAATCCGGAAGTTTTTCTGTGATGAGTTCCCGATGCTGATGAAGCATGCGCTGCTGCAAGCGCTTTGTGAACCGCATCGCAATCCTTGCAGTATGATTTTGGGGTTTCATTATTTTCCTCCGAGCCAAAAATGCTTCCTGAAGATTTTTGCTGCTGCACTTGCGCGGGAGGATTTGCTTGTTGAGAAAAGTTTCCAAGATTTGTTTGAATCGCATCATTATTATTTATGTCTATCTGGTCATAGTAATTTACATTTTGCATTTGAATCTGCTGATTTCCGTTTCCATTACTTTGCGCAAAAATTCCAATCGGAAGAACGAGTATTGAAATGAGGAAAAGATTTTTCATTTTATTTTTTTTATAAAGACCTGCAAGGTTTTTCAAAACCTTGCAGGTCTTAAAGTTTTTTATGCTTGCTTTTTAACAACTACCTTGCCACCGGCATCCCATGTTTTGTATTCATTGGTATAATATAAGTATGCCGATGACGCGGGCGCTTCGTATTCACCGGGAATATCTGCTTTCAAATCAAGGTTGATCACCTTTTCTTCTTTCGGGCCCATTCCGCGGTAGTAGAGAACAAGGTTGCTTCCAATTATTTCATAGTAATCGAAAACTTTTTTCTCCTGCATTTCTTTTAATTGCCATGGTTGCAAAGAAAGTCCGGCAGGAATTCCAATGATTGCAATCGGGCTGGGCAATCCATCCTCAGTTTTATTTTTAATTGTTGCCGTGAGACGAATTGTTTCCCCCTGGTTTGCTGATTTGCTTGCCAATTTAGTTTGCAGATCCACTTTGCATTCTTCATCACTGTTCGGAAGCGAGGTGCTCCAGCTTACAGCAACAGAATGTGGCAATGGATTTTTTGCGTTCGCATATTTCACTTTCAAAGTGTGCTTTCCTTCCTTTATATACTGCTCCAGACCATCAATCACGATTGCATCTTTCTCGCCTGCTTTGTAATTTTTCTCTGCGACTTGTTTTCCATCGACAAAAAATTCAACAGTGCCATCTTCAGGAGTGGATTTATTTGCTTTCGCGAATTCAGTTAATGCTTTCAGCGCGAGAACGGTTCCCTGTGTATTTCCGAATGAACCGTAACCATTACGATTCTTCACGAGATATTCAACTGCTTTATTTATTTCTGAGTGATACGCATTTTTATTTTTCAGCATCGCAAGAATTGCCAGCGAAGTGGTTTCGATTTTCAAAGATTGTCCGGTGGAAAAAGTAATTGAATGAGTTGTGCCGTCAAAACTTCCGTCTTTATTTTGTTTTAATAAAAGTTCACTCATCACTTTCTCAGAATTTTTGTCGTTCAATTTGTAAAGAGCGTTCGCACTCATCGCTAATTGATACGGGTCTTTATTTTTCATAGAAGTTTCATAGGAAGATTGCGCTTCCAATTTTAATTTGTCTCCGTATCCTGCCTCTGCAAGTGCGTACACAATGTATCCGTTCATTACATCTTCAGAAATTTGCCCGAAGTTGTGAAGCGCATACGTGTTGCGTTTGAATCCGCCTTTGCCGTCTTTCTGCGAGAGAATCCATTCAGCAGTGCGGTCAATCATTTTCTGGTCAACGCCATCATAAACTTTTTTCAAATCGTTGAACTGCATCAGACCATACGCAGTTAATCCCTGGTGTCCTGGCGCCTGACCAAACCACTCGTAACCTTTTTGTGAAGTTTCAAAGGTGAGGAGGCGTTTGTAACCTCTGTCCAACATTCCTCCGGCATACGCAAGAAGTTTTTCATCTTTTGTGTCAGATGTTTTCAAATAATCCATCACCATCGCATTCGGATAACTGCTCATAGAAGTTTGTTCGAAACATCCTCCCGGCTCGCGAAGAATTCCATCCACGCCTGTGAGCAAATCGCTCACCACAGAGGGGAACGCGGTCAGTTTTACTTTGACGGAACCTTTCACCACATTTTTCAAATCCACTTCATATTCTGATTCGCCTTTGTCTCCGGAGAAAGAAGCGGTGATTGGAAATCCTTTGGGAACCACTTTCAGGTTTTGCGCGAACGCGTCTTTCATTCCGCAGGCTTTGAAAGCGATTTCAAAATTTCCCTCGGAGATTTCTTCTTTCACTCTGTATTCGAGATAAATTGTTTTTGCTTTTCCGGCTGCAAGCGTTTGCAATGCCGGAATTGTTCCGATAGCTTCCAATCCGTTTGGAGCTTTGATGTCAAGCAGCCCGCTCACAGAAGCAGAAGTGTTATTTTTCAGCGTGAGAGGAATTGAAACTATATCCTGAGTAACAACTTCTGCAGGAATTTTTGTAGTGAGAGAAAAAGGCATTTGTGTGAAGAAAGTTTTTTCCACTCTTCCGATGCTTCCGTCATTTCCGATTCCTTCAGCCGTTGCTTTGAAAGAAGTGATGTCATCTGAATTGTAGAACGATACTTCCGCTTTTCCTGAATTGTCCACTTTCACTTCGGGGTTCCAGTAAATCGTAGAACGGAAATCGGTTCTCTGCTCAGGAAATTCTCCCTGCTTGTAAATGGGCGCAGCGAATTGTTTAGCGCGATAATACACTGCGACATTCTGCTGAATATTTTTTTGGTTCTCCTCTAAATTTCCCGCGCGGAATTTTCTGTCGCGCGCATCATCCATAGAAAATTTTCCGTGCTTCTCTCCTTCTGCATTTTGCTTTTTACCTTCTTCATCCTTCGGCTTTGAATTGTCGTCAACTTTTTTTGAATTCTCTTTTTTGAATTCTGCTTTCCCCATTGGGGCTTTTTCAAATTCAACTTTATCCATCGCCATTTCATTTGCGGGAACATCTTCCATCGGAACTTCGGCAACTTTTCCCCATCCGCCTGCGCCAGCAGTTTTCGGAGCGCCACCGCGCCAACCACCGCTTTTCGTGGTTGACATGGGATAGTTATAATAATTATTGTACTGCGGATAGAGAAAGTAAGTCAGGTTCTGTCGGTAATCATACACGGGAGAATTTTGCTGGTTGTAATTTCCCGCGCTCATCAGCAAACTTGTCGCAGCGCTCAAATCAATTTTGCTGAGAGAAAATTTTCCGTTCTCATCCGTTTCAATGTTTTGTTGTGACGCAGCGTCTGTCGTTACTACTTTCAATTTTGCATTTGCGATGGGTTTTCCTGTGTAAGCATCAATAACAGTTCCTGAGAGAATTGCTTTTTCTCCTGCGTAAGTGACTGCGGGCAATTCATCCGCCATAATTTTTTCCCAGGTAAATCTTCTCCAACCGCTGGTCATCATCACATAGTCAAGCGCTTTGTCTGACTTGGGTTCTTTCGTATCAAAATAAAAATTAGGCTCTTCAATTTTATCTTTTATGTCGTACTCCAATAACATTTTTGAAAGAATATTTCCTGCTTTATCGTCCGCGAAAGAAAGCAACTGGTCATTCGCCACACTGAGAGATAGATTCGCAGGCATAGGCATTCCCCGTTCGTCTTTCACCATGATGGTCATATTCACTTTTTCTCTTGGAAGATATTTTTCTTTATCAGTCGTAATAGAAACACTCATCTGATTATTTTTATTGACGAACGCCAAACGTTCAGCGCGCTCAATTCCTTTTGAATCAAACAGCGTGAACTGCGCAACTCCCATAGGGAAAACGCTGGCTGGAATTAAAATTTCATTTTGTCCTGCTTTTGCGTTAATGGCGGTCGCGTAGCAAATTTTTCCGCGAACCTGTCCCACGAGAGAAAGTTCTTCTGTTTCGGTGGTGCTGATGTTCAAGAGCATTTCATTTGCGTTTGCGCTTTCAACGCCAAGCACATAACCTCTGCTCAATGGTTCGGGTAATTCATATTGTTCTGTAATTCCAACTGGACTTGTAATCTTCGCAACATATTTTTCTCCGAGTGCGGGAGTAATTTCAAACGCACCCATTCCGTTATGAAAACTGGAGAAGTCCGCCACTTTTTTTCCTTTGCTATTCACCACGATTCCTTCCACATCCGCTGGTTTCCCGAATTCGTTCAAGGCGCGGAACGCGACCTTGCTTTCGATCCCGCGGACTAAATCCCCACCTTCGGGGAAGAGCGAGAAATCTATTTTGCCAAGCACAATAGGAATGGAACGTGAAATGGATTCGGTCTGACCTTGATAGTCAATCATGATATTCAGCAAGCCATCGTTGGTTTTTAATTTTGCAGGAAGCGTGAACTTCACATGCTTTTCCCCTATGTAATCAGTAATGGTGGCTTCTTCCACAATTTTTTCACCGCCAATCTGTGCCACATATTTTATTTTATAAGACGAGAGCGGTTTGTTCTCGTTTGTTTCAATTTTAATTTTTGCCGATACTTCATCGCCAGCGCCAAATGCTTTGCGGTCGAAATCCAGTTTCATTTTCAGGGCAGGAAGAACCACATCCTGGACAGTCAACTCTTTTTCAAAAGATGATGAATCATTCTTCATCCAATTCGTGTATGCCTTTACTTTATATAAACCACCTGCACATTCTTCATCGAGCATAAAATCCCCGCTCGCTTTTCCGTTTTTAGCAATCAGGCGGATGGTTTTTTCTACGCTTCCTTTCGGATTAATGAACTCTACATTTAATATGTCGCTCTGAGAACTCGGCTTAAGATTTTGTCCGTTCCTTAAATATGCCGAGAACCAAATCGTTTCTCCCGGATTATAAAACGGTTTGTCGAACTGCAGGTACACGCGTTCTTCGGGATGAGTTGCGTTTGCCTCGCTGGTTCTTTTTTTCATAAAGCGAATGAAATCATTTTCCACCGTTGGAAGATAAGATGTCGGTGCCATCCACGCCATCAGCGAAATCATCAGCGATGAAATTCCGATAGCAGTAAAGATTTTTGCGGAAGTGTTTTTGTTTTTCATTGTTAAGAATTTAATTGTTTCGGTTTAATGTTTGTTAGGAAGATGCGGGCTGGAATAACATTCCATAAACAAGAGAGAAATTTTTTGGATATTTACAGAAGAATCACACGACTTGAGTTCTACATATAATATAAAGGACTGTTCTGACAGCGAACTAATTCAAAAGTTCAAGAAAACTTCGAACAATGAAATTATTGGCGAATTGTTTCAGCGCTACACGCATTTGGTTTTTGGCGTGTGCATGAAATATTTAAAAGATGAAGATGAAGCGAAGGATGGCGTGATGCAAATCTTTGAAAAGATTCTGACGGATTTGCACAGACATAACGTAGATAATTTCAAGGGCTGGCTTTACATGGTGGCGAAGAATCATTGCCTCATGTATTTCCGCAGTAAAAAAATTCATGTTGAATTACCGCGCCATTTGACAGGAGATTTTGGCGATGATAATCATTCGGATGAAAACACATTTCAACCAGAACATGACGGCATGCCTGTGGAATTGGTATCGAATTTGCATCTTAATGGAGAAGACAAAGAAAAACAATTGACTTTGATGGAAGAAGCAATTAAAGAATTAAAAGAAGGACAAAAGATATGCATAGAACTCTTTTATTTGCAGGAGAAATCATACGAAGAGGTTGCGAAGATGACCGGATACACTATGAAAGAAGTGAAGAGTTATATTCAGAATGGAAAACGGAATTTGAAAATTATAATGACAACTAAACGACCAGAAGTCAGAAGTTAGAATTCAGAATGAAGAAGTATAAAGACATATTTGCTAATACAGATTGCGTATCGGAAGATATGCTGACGAAGTATATTTCCGGTAAACTTTCTCCTGCTGAAAAGCATGAAGTGGAAAAACATTTGATTGATTGCGAAATGTGTTCGGATGCGGTGGAAGGGTTGAGTAATGTCAAAAATATTTCGGGAATTACTTCTGAACTCAATCACAAAATCCAACAGAGAGTTGAAAAGAAAAAAGAAGTCAAAATAATTTTCCTCCGACAATACCGCACGCAACTCGCAGTTGCGGCCTCGATTATTCTCATCATTGGAATTGTTTGGTTCTTCAAAGTGAATATGTCTATGAAGGAACTGGATTCAACTTCAGCAGAGAAAATGTTCGCGGAAAAATTTGAACCACCTCCTGCAGAAAAAGATAAGGATGGAAAAGAAAAACCCGATGAGAACAATCCGGTGACTGCAGCAGAAGAACAAGCACCCGCAAAAATTACATTGGAAGAAAAGAAAGTTGAATCGCCTGCATTTTCATCAGCGCAAGGAGCAAAATCCGGAAAGGATGCGGCAGAAGAAAAACATTTTGGCTTGGCAGAAAAAGTTCCGGCACAAAAATTTACCCAGGCCGATATTCCTGCTGAGGAAAAAGAAAAAAATTATCGCTCTAAAAATGCTGAGACACCGAAAGGAAATGTTTCTGATGTTTCTGCAAAATCGGAAGTTACTGTCCGTGATGAAGACGCAATGCAGGAAATTGCCGTGACAAAAGAAGTTTCAAAAAATCAAAATGAATTACAAAAAGAAAAACAAAAAGCTGATGAAACTAAAAAACCGGATGCTGTTCCTTCGATGACTTCGGCAGCAGGAGCAAGCGCGACTGGAAATAATCTGCCGGCTTCAGATAAATCGGGTACACTTGCGCAGGACAATAAAAAATCTTCCGATGACAGAAATCGTGCAGATGAAAACAAAGTTAAGCGGGAACAAAGCGGTGAAGGCGATGTGCTTGCTTATGGCGCAGGAAAAAAGAGCGAGAAAAAATCCGAAGGGAAAAAATTGAAAAAAGAAAAAGAAGCAGCGCCTCAAAAAGTTTCAGGCGGATATTACGAAACTCAAACTGTATCTGCTCCTGCTCCTGTTACGCAATCCCAAACAAAAACTCAAACTGTGCAGACGGAAGCAAATGTCAAAATGGATTCGGTTTCTGTTATGGATGTTTCAACTGTTGCAACAAATAATATTTCTTCGACAGACAGCGCAATGGTTAAATACGATAAACAGAATTATTCAGGAGCAGTTACAGATTTTGAAAGCGCATTGAAACAAAATCCGAATGATGAAAAGGCGCTTTACTATTCTGCGGTTTCGTATTTGAGTTTAGGGCAAGCCGACAAAGCAATTACAAACCTGAATAAAATTGTGCAAAATAAAAATTCAAAATACTACGATGATGCGCAGTGGTATTTATCGCTCGCTTACATAAAAAATAACGATATGAAAAATGCCCGCATGAACTTGATACCGCTTCAGAATAATTCCAAAAGCAAATACCAGAAGCAAGCGGATGAAACTTTAAAGGAAATGAAAAAGTAAATCAGGGTTGTGGTTTTTGTTCTTCCCACACAACTTCGAGAACAGTTTGCCCTACCGTCTTCAAAGTATTTTTGTCAATTACATTCATATTATCGCTGTGAGCATGATGATGCGCGCCAAATTCTCCGGTGCGGGAATTCATATTAATAATATCAACGCAGGGAATATTTGCATTTATAATAACATAATAATGGTCATCGGTAATTGATTTTGCATCTTCAAAGACAAAATAATTTGAGTAGCCGAGATGCGCGGCTTTGTTCCATATTTTTTTTACCACATACGAAGCATACTCGCGCGAAACTCCCTCGCGCGGAAAAGTTGCATTCTTTGCGCCAACCATGTCGAGCAAAATTCCATACTGCGCAACGTAACCAGGCTTGTGCGGATTTTTTGTCCAGTATTGCGTGCCGAGGCACCAGGTGTTTTCTCCTTCGTCAAAATTTTTTCCATAGTCCTCTATGTCATCAAATAAAATATCAATTCCGATTTCGGGTTTTGCAATCGAAAGTTGGCGCGCGATTTCCAAAATCACTGCCACACCGCTCGGACCATCGTCTGCGCTATCGAAAGGTTTATCGGGATTAATTGTATCGGAATCTGCAAACGGGCGTGTGTCCCAGTGAGACATCAGCAGAATCCGGTTTTGAATTTCAGGTTTGTAGGATGCGATAATATTTTTCAGATTGAATTTTTTCTTATCGTATGTTGAAACGTTTCCATTCTGAATCTGAACTTCCCAGCCAAAAGATTTTAATTTGGAAGAAAGATATTCCGCGCATTTCACATGCGAATTTGTTCCGGGAATTCTCGGACCGAAATCAACTTGTGCTTTTACAAATGAGTAAGCAGAGTCCTCATTGAATTTCGGAGCAGGAGGAAGAGCAGTTGATGGTTGATGGGTAATGGTTGATGGTTGATGGTCGGTATTATTTGTACAAGAAGAAAAAAAGAAAGAAACAAGAAGCAAAAAGTAATAAGTAAAGCAGATGATTTTTTTCACAGAATTATTTTTCGATTTCCCAGTTTGCACCTTCCTTGGTGTCTTTAACAGATATATGGGCTGAAGAAAGTTGTTCTCTTATTTTATCTGATGTCTGAAAATCTTTTTTCGTCTTGGCTTCTTTTCGGATTTCAAGAATAAGATTCATAAGATTATTTACAACTTCATTATTATCTGAAGAAGATTTTTCTTCTTTTAATCCCAACACATCAAAAATAAATTCACGGAAAGTTTTTTTCAAAAGTTCCAAATCGGATTTTGTCAGAGTTTCTTTCCCATCTTTTGCAGAATTAATTATCCGAACACCTTCGAACAGATTTGCAATTACAATTGGAGTATTGAAATCATCATTCATTGCATCAAAACATTTTTGCCTCAATGATTTTATATCAACCGAAGATTTATCTGAAGGAGAAATTTTTTCAATCGTATGAAGCGCATTCATCAACCGTTCGAAAGCTTTTTCTGATGCCTGCAATGCTTCGTTGGAAAAATCAAGCGTTCCGCGATAATGTGCCTGCAACATAAAAAAACGAATCGTCATAGCAGAATAAGCGCGCGTGAGCAGAGGATGATTCCCGCTGAAAAATTCTTCAAGGTTGATGAAGTTGTTTAAGCTTCTGCCCATCTTTTGCCCGTTAATCGTAATCAGGTTGTTGTGCATCCAGTAGCGAACCGGATCTTTTTTATTTGCTCCGTTGCTTTGTGCGATTTCACATTCGTGGTGCGGGAAAAGCAAATCCATTCCGCCACCGTGAATGTCAAAAGTTTCTCCTAAATATTTTGAACTCATCGCGGAGCATTCAATATGCCACCCGGGAAATCCTTCGCCCCACGGACTTTTCCAGCGCATGATATGTTCGGGCTGGGCTTTTTTCCATAGAGCAAAATCTGCGCGATTGTGTTTTTCTTCTTGCCCTTCGAGCGTGCGCCTTTCTTCTCCTGCACCTGCAACTAATTCTTCAAGCACTCTTCCGGAAAGTTTTCCATAATTATTTGTTTGGTTGTATTTCACCACATCAAAATAAACTGAGCCATTGCTCACATAAGCAAAACCGTTATCAATAATTTTCTGAATCATTTCAATTTGTTCGGGAATATGTCCGGAAGCACGGGGTTCAATGCTGGGTGGAAGAATATTCAATTGATGCAATTTATCGTGATATTCCTCTGTATATTGTTGAGCCACTTCCATCGGTTCCAATTTTTCCAAGCGGGCTTTTTTCAGAATGCGGTCTTCACCAGTTCCTTCAACTTCATCCAACAAATGCCCGACATCCGTGATATTTTTTACGTAGCGAACCTTGTATCCAAGAAAGCGCAGATAACGTGTTACAACATCAAATGTGATATACGGCCGCGCATGGCCAAGGTGAGTGTGGCCATAAACTGTAGGACCGCAAACATAAATTCCAACAAAGGGTGGATTCAGTGGCTTGAAAATTTCTTTCTTCCGTGTAAGGGAATTATAGATCTGAATTTCCTGATTCATTCTTCCAAAAATGTTTGACGAAAGTATATAAAAAAATTAGTCCCGATAATTTCTTATCGGGACTAATCTGAGACGAAAGGTTAATTTAGGTCTAATTTTATTTATCCTTATCTTCTATCGGGGCCTCACCGACATATTTTCCATCTTTATATACAGCAATTCTTTCGAGGATGCCGTCCGTATTATAAATATAATCTTTCCCGCTCATGAGACGGTAGTTTTTGAATTCTCCATCTTTGGAAATTCTTGCGCCTGGTAAGAAAAGTTTTGCATATCCGTTTCCATCGAAAGGTTTTTGAGCGGCATTGGTTTGCTCAACTTTGGTATCAACCACCTTAGATGTTTCTTTGGAAGTTGGCTCTTCTTTTTTGGGAGGCAATGGCGCTTTGGGTGCATATACTTCGGTATTTTCAGGATCCAAATTTCCGTTATTAAATGCTTTCTTAGCACGGATATCTCCGTTTTCATAGCGCTCTTCCCAAACTCCTGCTTCTTTTCCATCGTGCATTTCTCCCTTCATCATAATCTGACCGTTGTCATAAAAATATTGTTGCTCGCCTTCACGCTTTCCGCTGTTATTATATTTAAAGTCAAAGAAAACCTGCCCGTTATCATGATAAGATTTATAATCGCCTACCCATCTGTTATTTTCCCACTGGCCTTCTTCCTGAAGTTTTCCGTTTTCGTAATACATTTTGGCATATCCTTTCGGGCGGTTATCAGTATAAGTAATTTCACTTTTAAGAATTCCGCTTGGATAATACATTTTCCAGATGCCGATTTTTTTGCTGTCGGCAAATCGTCCTTCTTCCACTTTTGCTTCTGCCGGATACGCAGGAAGTTTTTTGATGCTGTTATAAACAATCCAATAACCTTGTTTCAATCCGGTGGCAGCGTCTGTTTGGTTGAGTGTATCGCTGTTGGTGGATTGGGCGTATGCTATTTTGCAAAAGAAAATTAAAAGTAGAAACTGTTTCATAAATCTTGGATTAACTTTCATGAGTAAAAATAGTTTGTTTTTGGCATAATGCAATGGCTCGGCATTCGATTTTAGACGAACAGGGCTTTTTCTACGATGTAATGGTTATTTTTATCGCTTAGTTTAGGGTGAATTTTCATTTTTAAAGGGAATATTTTTCAACATGTCAATAGTTGTTTCGGGCAATGAAAATTTATGCTTCCACCGCCACTCTTTTTTCGCCTGAGAATCATCAATGCTTTTAGGCCAGGAATCAGCAATCTCCTGGCGGAAATCGGGTTTAAAAGAAATTTGAAACGAGGAAATATTTTTCTTTATCTCTTCCGCAATTTCCTTTGGAGAAAAACTCATCGCACTTACATTATACGAAGAACGAACTTTCACATTTTGTGAATCTGTTTCCATTAATTCAATTGTGGCGCGAATGGCATCGGGCATATACATCATCGGCAAATAAGTATTCTCTGAAAGAAAACATTCATACCTGCCCTTGAGTGTTGCCTGGTAAAAAATATCTACAGCATAATCAGTGGTTCCTCCGCCCGGAGGAGATTTATAACTGATAAGGCCGGGATAACGAACACTTCTCACATCCACTCCGTATTTCATAAAATAATATTCGCACCAGCGCTCACCGGCAAGTTTGCTGATTCCGTAAACGGTTGTTGGTTCTGTAACGGTAACCTGAGGAACATTTTCTTTTGGCGTAGTCGGACCAAAAACCGCAATTGAACTTGGCCAAAATATTTTTTTAATTTTTTTTTCTTTTCCCAATTCAAGAACACTTAGCAAACTATTCATATTTAATTTCCAGGCGAACTGCGGATTTTTTTCAGCGGTGGCGGAAAGAAGCGCGGCAAGAAGATACACTTGCGTAATGGAATGGTCGGAAATAACTTCGTTCAATCTTTCATTATCCAAAATATCCAACTCTTCAAAAATTCCTTTGTGATTGAACTGTTTTTTAATGTCGGAAGCAATTATATTTGCAGTTCCGTAAATTTCCTGGAGTTTTTCGGTGAGTTCAGTTCCAATTTGTCCCGATGAACCGATTACAAGTATTTTCTCTGTGCCCATAGCGATTAAGCGTTGCTAAAGTATAAAAATCTTAACTTTGGTGAGGAACAAATATTTTTAAAAGTTACGAGTGAAAGAACAAAAATTTCCTTCCAGAAAAGAATTATTGAAACGTTTGCACGAAGAAACTTTCAAAAGAGTCACGTTTTCGTTTTACCGCTATGTAATTATTGACGAACCCGAAAATTTGCGCGATGAACTTTTAAAAAAATGGAGAGGGTTAAATATTTTCGGAAGAATTTATCTGGCGCACGAAGGCATTAACGCGCAGATGAGCATTCCCGAATCCAACTTTGAAAAATTCAGGAAGGAATTATATTCGGATAAACGATTTAAAAATGTTCCGTTCAAAATTGCTGTGGAAGACAACGGAAAATCTTTTTACAAACTCACTGTCAAAGTCAGAAAAAAAATTGTGGCAGATGGCTTGAGCGATGATTCATTTGATGTAACCAACGTAGGCAAGCATTTAGCCGCTGAAGAATGGAACGAAGCAATGAAGAAAAAGGAAACTGTTGTGGTTGATATGCGCAACTTTTACGAAAGCGAAGTTGGAAAATTTGAAAACGCAATTTGTCCCGATGCGCATAGTTTTCGCCAGGCGCTTCCTATTGCGAAAGATTTGCTGAAAGGAAAAGAAGAGAAAAAAATTCTTCTCTACTGCACAGGAGGAATCCGCTGTGAAAAAGCGAGCGCTTATCTGAAACATCACGGCTTCAACAATGTGAACCAACTTTACGGAGGAATCATTGAATATGCGCGCGAAGTGAAAGCAAAAAATCTCGAATCAAAATTCAATGGAAAGAATTTTGTTTTTGACGAACGGATGGGAGAAAGAATAACCGATGAAATTATTAGCCGATGCTATCAATGCGGAAATCTTTGCGACACGCATTACAACTGCGCGAATGACGGTTGCCATTTGCTTTTTATTCAATGTGAATCCTGCAGAGAAAAATACGAAGCGTGCTGCTCGGAAGAATGCCGGAAAATAATTCATCTTCCCGCTGAAGAGCAGAAAAAAATCCAGCGCGAAACTGCGCGCAATGTTCCGGCAGCAGTTTTTTCCAGCCGGAAGCGTGCAAAAAAAATTTCATCTCAACCTTAAGTTGTGCTTGCCAAAAGAATTATTCCCTGCCTCGACATCAAAGACGGTCGCACTGTAAAAGGCGTGAACTTTGAAAACCTCCGCGATGCTGGCGATGCAGTCGAACTCGGAGAACTCTATGCAAAGAACGGAGCCGATGAATTAGTTTTTCTCGACATCACCGCAACAAACGAAAAAAGAAAAACACTTTCCGAACTTGTAAAAAAAATTGCGCTTCACGTAAACATTCCTTTCACGGTGGGAGGAGGAATTTCTTCTGTGGAAGATGTTTCCATTCTTTTGCATTCAGGCGCGGATAAAATTTCCATCAACACTTCCGCAGTGAAAAACCCAAACCTTATTTCTGATTTAGCAAAAAGATTCGGAAGCCAATGTGTGGTTGTTGCCATTGACGCAAAAGAAACAAATGGAGAATGGGACGTTTTTTTGAATGGAGGTAAAGTTCCTACAGAAATAAACGCATTACAATGGGCGAAAGAAGCCGAGCAAAAAGGAGCCGGAGAAATTCTTCTCACTTCCATGAATCACGATGGAACCAAAAACGGTTTTGCAATTGAACTGACAAAAAAAATTTCTGAGTCGGTGAATATTCCTGTCATTGCTTCGGGCGGAGCGGGAACGATGGAACATTTTGCCGAAGTATTTGAAAAAGGAAAAGCCGATGCCGCGCTTGCTGCCAGCATTTTTCATTTTAAGGAAATTGCAATTTCTTCTCTTAAAAAATTTCTGAAAGAAAAAAATATTCCTGTCAGAAACTGATTTATATCAGTTTTCGTTTTGACAATTCTATGACAGTTTAACATTCTTCTTTTTCGAGATTTGTACAGCTTTATGAATCGCTTTAAAATCATAGCTGTCACACACAAGAATTTCGACATTTCAGATATCGGAAAATTCCATATTGATGAAAAGGAATGGAGCGCTCGCCTTTCCGATTTAAAAACAAAAATGGGAATTAACGAGCTTATGTTTCTTTCCACCTGCAACCGTGTGGAATTTTTGCTGAACACTTCTCAAAACATTAATAAAGATTTCATAGAGAAATTTATTCTTGCGGTCTATCCCGAAATCCGAAAAGAAGATCTGGAAAAAACAATTTCTTCCGCTTTGGTTTTCGAAAACTCCGAAGCGCTCGAACATCTTTTCAATGTGGCTTCTTCACTCGATTCGCTTGTTGTGGGCGAAAGAGAAATCATAACGCAAGTTCGAAATGCCTATGAACTTTGCCACAAACTTGATTTGACCGGAGATTTGCTCCGCCTTGTAATTCAAAAAACAATTGAGTGCGCAAAAGAAGTTTATACTAAAACAAATATTGCCAACAAACCTGTTTCAATTGTTTCCCTTGCCTATAGAAAATTAAAAGAACTTCACGTAAAACCTGATGCGCGTTTTCTCATTATTGGCGCTGGAGTTACAAATTCCACGATGGGAAAATATTTGAAGAAGCACGGGCTGACAAATTTTGTTGTGTTCAACCGAACACTTTCCAACGGGGAAAAATTGGCAAATGAACTCGGAGGGGAAGCATTTTCACTCGGTGAATTGAAAAATTATAAAAACGGTTTTGATGTAATTGTTTCCTGCACCGGTTCTTCGCAGCCAATTATCACAAAAGAAATTTATTCCTCTTTACTTGGAAATGATAAGAACAGAAAAATAATTATTGATCTTGCTGTGCCGGGCGATTTGGATTCAGAAGTGCACAAACATTTCGATGTAAATCTCATTTCGATTGAGAATCTTAAAATTATCGCTGAACAAAATCTCCGCGAACGCGAAAAAGAAATGGACGCTTGCAAAAAAATTATTTCTCATCATATAGCAGAATTTAATCAACTGTTCAAAGAAAGAAAAGTAGAACTCGCGATGAGCGATGTTCCGAAAAAAGTAAAAGAGATTCGTGAAACGGCAGTGAACGAAGTTTTCGCAAAAGACATTGAGAAGCTGGATGAGCAGTCGAAAGAAACGCTCGACAAAATAATTTCTTACCTCGAGAAAAAATATATCAGCGTGCCAATGAAAATGGCAAAGGAAATTCTCATCGATGAAGCTTCCACAAAGTGATTTGTCATTCTGAGCGAAGCGAAGAATCTCCAAAATGAAAAGTAAAATTATCATAGGAAGCCGTGGAAGCGACCTTGCATTGTGGCAAGCCAATTTTATTTTGCGTGAACTGAAAAAAATAAAATTTGACGTTGAAATAAAAATTATTAAAACGCAGGGAGACATTGTTCAAAATCTTTCCTGGGATAAAATGGAAGGCAAAGGTTTTTTCACCAAAGAAATCGAAGATGCTCTGCTGAATAAGGAAATTGATTTAGCTGTACACTCACATAAAGATTTGCCTACAGAAGAAGCGAAAGGATTAATCATTGCTGCTGTTTCAGAACGCGAAGACCCGAGCGAACTTTTGCTAATAAATAAAAATGCGGTTGATGAGAAAGAAATTTTTTTTCTCAAACAAAATGCAATAGTCGGAACTTCATCCGCCAGAAGAAAATCGCAGATGCTCGCCTGGAGAAATGATTTGCAGTTGGAAGATTTACGCGGAAATGTTCCCACACGAATTCAAAAACTTCGCGACAAAAAATACGATGCAATATTAATTGCCAATGCTGGAGTTTCAAGATTAGAAGTTGATTTAAGCGAATTCCATTCTGAAAAATTAGACCCGAAAGAATTTATTCCCGCGCCAGCACAGGGAGTTCTTGCTTTGCAGATTCGCGAAAGCGACAAAGAACTTTTTCAAAAACTTCAGAAAATAAATTCCAAAGAAATTCAGGAAATAATTTCTGTTGAACGTAAAGTGATGAATTTATTTCAGGGTGGTTGTCAGTTGCCGCTTGGAGTTTATTGTGAGAAAGATGAAACTGAAAACGGAAATGCTATATATAAGGTAAGAATTGCCAAAGCAGACAAGTGGAATTCTTTTCCAAAATATTTTTATTTTGAATCGAAGATGGCAGAAGGATTTGCTAAAAAAAATGTTGAGAAAATAAAATCAGTAAAACCTTCTTCTGTTTTTATTTCAAGAGATGAAAAGAAGAATGATTTCTTTAAGCGATGTTTGGAAGCCAATGGCTACAAAGTTTTTTGTCAATCATTGATTGAAATAAAACAAATTCCTCTGAAAAAATTTCCCAAAACTGATTGGATTTTTTTCTCCAGCAAAAATGCAGTGAAATATTTCTTCAAGCAAAATCCAACTATGAACGGAGCAAAGTTTGGAGCGGTAAGCAAATCTACCGCAGAAGAAATCCGCAGATATGGAAAGCGCGCAGAGTTTATCGGAAGCGCAGACAATACAAAACTCACAGGAAAAAAATTCTCTTCGTTAATCGGAAACAAAAAAGTTTTATTTCCCCAGGCGAAAGGAAGTATGAAAACTATTCAGCAACAATTGAAGAAAGAACAGGTGATTGATGTGGCTGTCTATGAAACTATAAAGATAGATGAGTGCCAACTGCCAACTGCCGACTGCCAACTTTTTATTTTTACAAGTCCTTCAAATGTTGAAGCTTTCTTAGAAAAAAATAAAATCAGTGCTCAACAAAAAGTAATTGCAATGGGAGACGCAACGGCAAACGCTCTGCAGAAATATAAAGTGAAAGTAAATGCAAAGCCCGCATCATTCGATGATTTAGGATTGGTGCAGGCAGTAATGTCTTTATAAAATTATACTGTGATACAACGACCGAGACGGCTCAGAAAAAATTCAATCATCCGCGAACTCATAGCGGAAACACGTCTTTCAAGAGATATGTTCATCTATCCGTATTTTATTGTTCCGGGAAAAAAAGTCATTCATAAAATTGATGCGATGCCCGGAATAAATCATTTTTCCATAGATGAATTAGTAAAGGATGTGGAGAAAGGATTGAAACTTGGAGTGAATAAAATTTTATTGTTCGGGGTTGGAGAAGAAAAAACAAAAGATGCGAGTTCATCGTTCAGCAATAATTCAATTGTGGTGAAGGCAGTGAAAGAGTTGAAGAAAAAATTCGGAGAAGATATTTATGTTATTACTGACGTTTGCGTGTGCGCTTACACCACGCACGGGCACTGCGGAATTCTGCACGATAATTATGTACACAATGATTCTTCGGTGGAAGTGCTGGCGAAAATGGCACTCGCTCACGCACAGGCAGGCGCGGATATGGTTGCGCCTTCGGATATGATGGACGGAAGAGTTGGCGCAATAAGAAATCTTTTGGATGAAAATAATTTTGAGAACACCGCGATTATGTCGTACGCAATAAAATTTTCTTCCTCTTATTACGGACCCTTTCGTGAAGCAGCTGATTCTGCTCCGCAAAAAGGCGACAGAAAATCTTACCAGATGGATTTTAGAAATGGTCGTGAAGCAATTAAAGAAGCATTGCTCGATGAACAGGAAGGCGCAGATATTTTAATGGTGAAGCCCGCGCTGGCGTATATGGATGTGATTTCAAATCTCCGCGCAAATACGTTGCTTCCTGTTGCGTGCTACAATGTTTCAGGAGAATATTCAATGGTGAAAGCCGCAGCGCAAAAAAATTGGATTGACGAACAAAAAATCGTGATGGAAAATTTTCACTCGCTCGCCCGCGCAGGAGCAGACATAATTATTTCTTACCACACGAGGGAAATGCTGAAGAAAAACTGGCTGTAATCAGCGAAAAGCGAAACTTTACGAAAAATACGAAATTAATTACGGAATTTATTTTCCTACTTTCGTATTTTTCGTACCAATTCGTTTTTCGAAGATTCAATGTTGATAGCCGTAAATACACGACTCCTTTTAAAAGACAAACTCGAAGGCATCGGCTGGTTTACCTATGAATCGCTGAAGCGGATTACAAAAAATCATCCCGAACATAAATTTTTATTTCTCTTTGACCGCCCGTTCTCCGAAGAATTTATTTTTTCAGATAATGTTTCTCCTCTTGTAGTAGCACCGCAAGCACGACATCCGTTTTTATGGTGGTGGTGGTTTGAGCAATCGCTGCCGAAAATTTTTCACAAGCACGAACCGGATTTGTTTCTTTCGCCCGATGGATTTCTTTCTTTGTGTTCATCTGTGAAACAAATTCCGGTGATTCACGATTTGAATTTTGAATATTATCCTGAGGATATTCCATTCATTGCAAGAAAATATTATAAAAAATATTTTCCTCAGTTTGCGAAGAAGGCAACACGCATTGCTACTGTTTCCGAATATTCCAAACAGGATATCTCCAAACTTTATAAAATCTCTCCTGAAAAAATTGATGTGGTGTATGACGGGGCGAATGAAGCATTCAAGCCAATCTCTGAAGAAGAAAAGAAAAAAGTAAAATGGAAATACGCAAACGGTTCCGATTATTTTCTTTTCATTGGCGCGCTTCATCCAAGAAAAAATGTTGCAAGACTGCTTTTAGCTTTTGATGAATTCAAAAAAAGTTTTCCGTCAAAAACAAAATTGTTAATTGCCGGTGAAAAGATGTGGAAAACTGGTGATATCGAAACTGCATTTTCCTCTATGAAATTTCGCGAGGATGTTATTTTCGCAGGCAGATTAGGAGCAAACGATTTGAAAGATGTAATGGCATCTGCGTTTGCACTGGTTTTCGTTCCGTACTTTGAAGGTTTTGGAATTCCGATTGTGGAAGCAATGTATTGCGCTGTGCCGGTGATTACTTCAAACGTCACATCCATGCCGGAAGTCGCAGGTAATGCAGGTTTACTTGTTGACCCCTTTTCGGTTGATTCAATAAAAGAAGGGATGTTGAAAATTTATAAAGATGAAACTTTGAGAAATAAATTAATTGAAAACGGAAAAAGACAAAGAGAAAATTTTTCATGGGATAAAACGGCTGATAAACTTTGGAAATGCATAGAAAAAACTTTTTGAAATAACTTTTCTGCTAAAACCATACTTCGATAAAACTTTACTGGAAGCCGGTTGCGATGAAGCAGGCAGAGGTTGCCTTGCCGGACCGGTGTTTGCCTCTGCAGTAATTCTTCCGCGTGCTTCCGGATTTTCTTCCGACAAAGAATTGAAAAAACATTTGAAGGCATTGCGGAAAGTAAATGACTCAAAACAACTCACGCATGAAATAAGAATGGAACTTCGTCCGCTTATAGAGCAAACTGCAATTGCATTCGCTGTCGGAGTTTGTTCGGTGGAAGAAATTGACGAGATAAATATTCTGAATGCTTCTTTCAAAGCCATGCACAAGGCAGTTGAAAAATTAAATATAGAACCGGAACTTCTTTTAATTGATGGAAACCGTTTCAACAAATATAATTCTGCCTCGGGAAAAAAAATTGCGCATCAGTGTATCATTGAAGGTGACGGAAAATATCTTTCCATCGCCTGCGCTTCCATTCTCGCCAAAACGTATCGCGATGATTATATGAAAGGGCTCCACGAAAAATTTCCGCATTACGGATGGGAACAGAATAAAGGATACGCTACGCGCGGGCACCGCTATGTAATTGAGCAAAGCGGAATCTGCGAACATCATCGCAAGAGTTTCACGCTTTTCCCTTCACAACTTGAATTGGAATTTGCCGAAGGGAAAGAAAGCGAATAAGTTTTTATATTTGTCAAACTCTTTTCTCCCGTGAAAAATATTCGCCTGCTGTTTTTATTTTCCATTTTTCACTTTTCAAATTTTATTTCTCATTCACAAGATTTTATCGGCTACTCCAACAGCAATTATGCGGGAGTTTCCGGAATTGATTTAAATCCTGCTTCCATTGCCGACAGCCGCTATAAATTTGATATGGCGCTGGCCGGATTTAGTTTTAATGTTTCAAATAATTATATCGGCTTGAGAAAAGAAGCCATAAAAAATAAATCAACTGCATTCAATGACCCAAACTTTCAAAAAGATTATTTGGTGGAAAGAATAAATTCCGACCGCAAGTCGGCTTTCATCCACCAGCAACTTATTCTTCCCTCGTTCATGCTCACGCTTTCTCCCAAGCATGCCATTGGTGTGAGCATTCGTGAGCGCACGTATGTTAACATTGATGGTTTTGAACCCGAACTTGCCAGCCAGTTATATCATTCGCTCGAAGACAGTTCTCTCTGGCAACACCATCTTACCAACAAGCAAGTGAGCATTCAGGCGATGACGTGGCTGGAATACGGAGCCACGTATGCGCGCGTGCTGCGCGATGAAGGAAATAAATTTTTGAAAGCCGGAGTGCGAATAAAATTTCTACAGGGATTTTGGGCTTCCTATGTTTTCATAAATAATTTTGATTATAACTTTGGAAGTGATTCCACGCTTTCTGTTTACAACACAAGTGTAAATTATGGACATTCCAATTCTTTTTCGCTTGAAAAAAATATGCTCAAGTACCAGTTTGCTTCCAAACCGTCATTTGGTTTTGATTTGGGCGCGGTGTATGAATGGAGACCCGACCGTGAAAAATATTTTTATGACATGGACGGGGAAACGCATTTAGATGCGCGCTATGCAAATAAATATAAACTCCGCGCAGGACTTTCTGTTCTTGACATTGGAAACATTCGTTTTGAAAAAGCCACACTGGGAGATTTTTATGCCGATATAAATGACTGGCAGATTAATCATTTGAAAATGGATACTTCGAAAGGCCCGATGGCAAATGTAGACAGCATCATCAAATCAAAATTTCAGCAGACGGAAGGGCTCGGAACTTTCAAAATGAACCTTCCCACTGCCATCAGCACACAGGTGGATTACAACATCTGGAAAAATTACTATGCAAACTTCACGGCTTATTATGCGTTTCAGTTTACAAAGAATAAAAACAAAGTTCATGAACTCACCACCTTCAGCATTACACCGCGCTGGGATTGGAAATGGTTTGGAGTTTTTATTCCGGTTTCTTACAACACCTACAGGAATCTGAATCTTGGATTGGATTTGCGGCTCGGTCCGCTCATCATTGGAACGCATAATCTTGCTCCGCTTATAGGTAATCAGAATATTTATGGTGCCGAAGTTCATTTTATTCTGAAACTTTTCTTCTGGCGGTTTCATCAGCCGAAAGATAGAGATGGCGACCACATATCGAATAAAAAAGATAAATGCCCCGATGTTCCCGGTACGTGGGAATTTTCCGGTTGCCCCGACCGCGATGGCGACCACATTCCCGATAATCTCGATGATTGTCCTGATGTTCCCGGCTTGCCGAAATTCAACGGATGCCCCGATAGAGATGGAGATGGAATTATTGACAAACTTGATTCTTGTCCCGATGAACCGGGCGTTGCCGAACTGCACGGCTGTCCCGACCGCGATAAAGATGGCATCATCGACAAAAAAGATTCTTGTCCCGATGAAGCAGGACTTGCGGAATTTCATGGCTGTCCCGACCGCGACCACGATAGGGTGATAGACAAATATGATTTATGCCCCGATGATTCGGGAAGCGTTGAGACATTCGGCTGCCCCGACCGCGATGGAGACGGAGTGATTGACAAAGAAGACCGCTGCCCCGACAAACCCGGTCCGAAAGAAAATGACGGATGCCCGCTGGCAAAACTTCATTTGCTCGATAAGAATGGAAATATTATTGCATCGGCTACCATTGACAAGGATGGAAAATTCCACTTCACGGAACTTCCTTCGGATGAAAACTCGCTGCTGCAACTTGAATCGTACGATGTATTAATTGTGAATGAAGTTTCGGTGGCTACCGGAAAAATTGTTCGCGTGGCGCGCAGAGGAGCCGATGGATATTTCCATTTCGAAAAACTGGAGACCGATGAAAACAAACTTGGAAAGATGGATATTCCCGATACGCAGATTCAACTCAAGAAAGAAGAAGCGGAAAAAGTTAAGAAAGCAATGGAAACGCTGGAGTTTGATTTCGGTTCGGAAAAAATACGCGAGTCCTCCCTTGACGGATTGGATTTGGTAGCCGAGTTGCTGCAGCAAAATCCTGCGTGGCGATTGAAACTTTCCGGCCACACCGATAATGTTTCTTCCATGCAGTATAACATGAAACTTTCTCAGAAGCGCGTGGAGTCCATTAGAAACTATTTGACAAAGAAAAAAGGAATTCCATCCGGTAGAATTGTTTTAAAATGGTATGGACCCACAAAACCCATTGCGCCAAACGATACCGAAGAAGGCAAACAGAAAAACCGCAGGGTGGAATTTCTGATTATCAAGTAAGAAAAAATTACGGGCATTTCTTCTACATTTGCCAACCATGCAGCAGCGAAAGTTTGTTTTTAATCTTGCTTTTCTTCTTTTCCTGAATCTGCTTATCAAGCCGGTGCACGTACTTTTTATTGATGTGAACTGGCAGAATACCGTTCATGCAGAAAATTTCGGATTATATTTTGCGCTGTTTAATTTTTCTTTCGTGCTGAATATCATTCTTGATTTCGGCATTACCAATTTCAATAATAAAAATATTGCGCAGAACAGCCATCTTCTCACAAAACATTTTTCTTCGCTTATAATTCTGAAACTTTTACTCGCGCTTATTTACATTCTCATCGCATTCATCATCGGATTAATTATCAAATACGATTTCCGCCTGATGAAACTTATGCTCCTGCTCGGCTTCAACCAATTTTTAATTTCTTTCATTGCTTATTTGCGTTCGAACATTGCTGGGCTTCATCTTTTCTGGGTGGACAGCATTGTTTCTGTTCTCGACCGCGCGATTCTTATTACGCTCAGTTGTTTTTTACTTTTCGGAAATGTTTTGGGAAGAGACCTTGACATTATGGATTACGTATATGCGCAAACTATTTCTTATGGTGCAACTGTCATTGTTGCTTTTTTTATTGTGCTGAATAAAACGCACAGTACAAAATTTAAAATCTCACGCGCCTTCGCCATGATGATTCTGAAAAAAAGTTTTCCGTTCGCGGTGCTTGCCATGCTCATGGCTTGCTACAATCGGTTGGATACAGTAATGATTGAACGAATGCTGCCGGACGGAGCCGAGCAATCAGGAATTTATGCGCAGGGCTACCGCCTGCTCGATGCGGCAAACATGATTGCATTTCTTTTCGCAGGGCTTTTGCTTCCGATTTTTTCCCGCATGCTGAAGTTTCACGAATCGGTGGAAGCGCTGGTGAAAACTGCATTCATCCTTCTCATTGTTCCGGGAATTGTGGTGGCGGTGGGCTGCTGGTTTTACGCAGACGAATTAATGCGGATGCTTTACAGAGAACACGTGGAACAGGCAGCCGAAATATTTCCCATTCTCATGTCATGCTTTGTTGCAATTTCCACCACGTATATTTTTGGAACGCTTCTCACCGCAAACGGAAATCTCCGCGAATTGAATTTAATGGCATCGAGCGGAATATTGATAAACGTAACGATGAATTTATTTTTGATTCCAAAATTCCAGGCGGTAGGCTCGGCTGTTTCCAGTTTAACAACGCAGCTCCTCACCGCGCTCATACAGGTTCTCATAGCACAAAATGTTTTTAAGTTCAGAATTAATTACCGCCTTCTTCTCACACTGATAACTTTTTTTGCCGGAGTCATTCTCATAAATTATTTTTCCAAGAACATTCATCACAACATTCTCTCCGAAAAAAACCGCTGGATGGTGAATTTCGCCTTCATGGTAATTGCCTGCGTAATCTGGGCATTTGCCATCCGCTTGCTGAGTATAAAATCCATGATGAGAATTGTTAAGTATGGATGATGAAAATTCTTCGCTTCATATTTAATCCCCTCTATCGTTCAGAAAAAGTTTTGAATGAGCCCGGCAATGAGAATTTTTTCTGGAAGAATCTTAAAAAACAATTTGCTCATAACCGTTTGGGAATTTATTCGCTTCGCTTTCTTTATGTTTTAATTTTCATGGCGCTCTTTGCCGATTTTCTGGCAAATGAAAAACCGCTTGCCTGCAAATACAAAGGAGAAATTTATTTTCCTGTCTTCCATTCTTATTTTGTGGATATGAGAATTTCTCAGTGGCAAAAAAATTTGCTCAATGCCGATTGGAAAAATCTCGACTATGATTGGAAAATTTTTCCTCTCATTCCCTACTCTCCCGGAAATATGGATGGCAACAATGTACATTCTGTTTCTCCGTTTGGCGAACAGAATATTTTTTCAATGCGTTTTCGTCACTGGCTTGGAACAGATGAACTCGGCAGAGATATTTTATCGGGAATGATTCACGGAACAAGAGTCGCTTTGACTGTTGGACTTGTCTCGATGGGAATTGCAGCGCTGTTCGGAATTTTAATCGGCTCACTTGCCGGATATTTCGGTGACGAACGTTTAAAAATTTCCCGCGCCACCGCGCTGATGAATATTTTATTTTTCATTCTCGCTTTCTTTTTCGGATTCATTGCCCGCTCCTATGAACTTTCAGATGCACTTGCGGTTTCATTTGGAAAATTTTTCCTGCAGGTTTTATTTTCTCTTCTCATTATGATTTTTGTTTTGCTCATCGGAAATATTTTTGCGATTCCGTTTAAGTTCATTCCCTTCCTCGGAAAAAAAATTTCTGTGCCGGTGGATATTCTTTTTTCCCGCTTCATAGAAATTATGGTTTCCATTCCGACTTTGTTTTTAATTATTTCCATTTCAGCAGTCATCACGCATCCTTCCATTTATATTGTGATGACGATTATCGGGCTCACTTCGTGGACAGGCATTGCGCGTTTCATCCGCGCGGAAATGCTGCGCATCCGTTCACTCGAATACATTGAAGCCGCGCACGCGCTCGGTTACTCGGAGTGGCGCGTGATTTTCCGCCATGCAATTCCGAACGCGCTTTCTCCCGTGCTCATCACCATTGCTTTCGGAATTGCCGCTGCAATTTTAATTGAGTCAACTCTTTCTTTTCTTGGCGTGGGAGTTTCTGCCGAAACAGTTACGTGGGGTTCTCTTCTTGCTCAGGCACGGCAATCTCCGTCCGCATGGTGGCTCGCGATTCTCCCCGGCTCAGCAATTTTTATTACGGTAACAATTTTTAATTTGATCGGTGAAGCGCTCACAGATGCGCTGGATCCAAAGCAAAAAAAGTGATTGGGTGAGTAAGAGAATAAGTGAGTAAGTCTTATTAACTTATTTCCCTCCTCACTTATTCACTTGTATATGCATTCTGTCAAACGCCAGATGAATATTTTCCGGCAGTTCGTCTTCCACTTCTTCGTGTAGACCGACTTGATGGCTCATGTGAACGAAAAATGTTTTTTTGCATTTTAATTCCTGAGCGAGTTTTATTGCTTCATCAATTGTGAAATGAGAAGGGTGCGCTTCTTTTCTCAATGCGTTCAGCACTAAAACTTCTGAGCCGGTAATTTTTTTCTTTTCCTCTTCAGGAATGAAATTCGCATCCGTGATGTAAGAAAAATTTCCAACACGAAATCCTAAAACAGGAAGATGCATGTGCTTCACAAGAATGGGAATGAACTTCACGCCTTCTATCTCGAAAGGTTTATTTTCTATCGTGCGTAGATTCACTTCAGGAATTCCGGGATATTTTTTTTCTTTGAACACATAACCGAATTGTTCTTTGATCGCCTGCTGAACATGTTCGGTGGCGTACAAATCAATTTTCTTTTTCTGAATGTAATTGAACGCGCGTATGTCATCCATTCCCGCCACGTGATCGCGGTGCTCGTGCGTGTAAATTACTGCGGTGATACTATCAATTCTTTCCCTCAACATCTGCTGGCGAAAATCCGGACCGGTATCGATGATAAATCTTTTCTTGTTCACTTCAATCATCACCGAAGTACGAAGGCGATGGTCTTTTGGGTTTACCGACTCACACACCTTGCATTTGCACCCGATAATGGGAACGCCTTGCGAAGTGCCTGTTCCTAAAAAAATAATTTTCATTTCGATGGCAAAACTTTTCCTTTCACTTCTCCAAAACCAATTCGTAAGTTTTCTTTCTCGCAATAACCGTGCATCGTAACCGTGTCGTTATCGTTTATGAATTTTCTTTCTGAGCCATCTTTCATTTTTATCGGCTTCGTTCCTTTCCACGCAAGTTCAAGCATGCTTCCAAAAGAATGGGGAATAGTTCCGCTGATAGTTCCGCTTGCCATGAGGTCTCCGATTTTTATATTGCAGCCGTTCACTGTGTGATGCGCGAGTTGCTGCGCCATGTTCCAGTAGAGATATTTGAAATTGGATTTGGAAATAGTTTGGGGTTCGGAGTTTGGAGTTTGGAGAAGAACTTCAAGATTGATATCAAAATGTTTGTTTCCCTCGCATTCTAAATAAGGAAGAACTTTCGGTTCTTGTTTCGGTCCGGGAATTCGAAACGGTTCAAGCGCTTCCATTGTTACCACCCATGGAGAAACAGACGAGGAGAAATTTTTTCCAAGGAATGGTCCGAGCGGAACATATTCCCATGCCTGGATGTCGCGTGCGCTCCAGTCGTTGAACAACACCATTCCGAAAATATAATCTTCTGCATTTTTTGTAGTTATACTTTCTCCGAGTTTTGTTTCTTTCCCGATGATGAAACCCATTTCCAATTCAAAGTCTAATTGTTTTGTCGGACCGAATACAATTTCATCTGTGGCTTTCATTTGTCCTTTCGGGCGGTGAAAATTTGTTCCGCTCACAACTATTGAAGATGCTCTTCCGTGATAACCCACCGGAATATGCTTCCAGTTCGGAAGCAAAGCATTCGTAGGATCGCGGAACATGGAGCCGACATTGAACGCGTGCTGCTCGCTGGAATAAAAATCGGTGTAGTCGCCAATCTCAACCGCCAAAAGCATTTGCACATCTTTCATTTTATACAGTACTTTCTTTTTTGTTTTTTCATCATCGCGCAACTCAGGATTTCTTTCTTCCAGAAGTTTTGAAATCCGTACGCGAACTGCGGAGGTAGTTTTCTTTCCGAGAGAAATAAAATCGTTCAGAGAAGATTTTGCAAAAACATTTGTATCAAACTTCAGTGAGTTGAACACGCCTGTTTTCTTCAGTTCAAGTAAATCAAGAACGTAATCTCCGATAGCAACTCCCACACGCGGTAAAATATCTTTTGCTTTGTCTTTTGTAGAAATTACTTCTTTCGGAGGAATGAAAATTCCAAAGGGAAGATTTTGTATAGGGAAATCGCTGTTCTTGTCAACAGGAATCCAAGATTTTAAATTTTCTTTAGTCATAAGATTTACGAAAATACAAAATAGATGCTGAAACAAGTTCAGCATAACAGCGATGAAAACTATCTCGAATAATTCGGTGCTTCGCTGGTAATCATAATATCGTGCGGATGATTTTCGCGGATGCCGGAAGAAGTGATGCGGACGAATTTCGCTTTCTGCAAATCAGAAATTGTTTTTGCACCGCAATAACCCATTCCCGCTTTGAGCCCGCCTGTGATCTGGTACATCACTTCGGCAAGCGTGCCTTTATAAGGAACGCGCCCGGAAATTCCTTCGGGAACTAATTTTTCCACCGCGTCCACTCCATCCTGAAAATATCTGTCCTTGCTTCCTTTCTGCATTGCTTCGAGGGAGCCCATGCCGCGGTAGGTTTTAAATTTTCTTCCTTCGTAAATAATTGTTTCACCCGGAGATTCTTCCACGCCTGCGAAAAGCGAGCCGGTCATCACGCAGGTTGCCCCGGCAGCAAGCGCTTTCACAATGTCTCCTGAATATTTTATTCCTCCATCGGCAATCACCGCAATTTTTCCTTTCACTGCGTTTGCCACATCGTTCACCGCGGTGAGTTGGGGAACGCCAACGCCAGCAATCACGCGCGTGGTGCAAATTGCACCGGGACCAATTCCAACTTTCACTGCGTCAACTCCGGCTTTCATCAACGCGATGGCGGCATCGGCAGTTGCAATATTTCCTGCGACCACTTGTAATTCCGGAAACATTGATTTTATTTTTTTCACTGTGTCAATCACGCCTTTCGAATGTCCGTGTGCTGTATCAACGACAACTGCATCCACTCCGGCTTTCGCGAGTGCTTCAACTCTTTCGAGCGCTTCGGCATTTGCTCCCACCGCAGCGGCAACGCGCAATCTTCCGAAAGCGTCCTTCGTGGAGTTCGGGCGAGATTTCACTTTCATAATATCCTTGAACGTAATCAGCCCGACAAGTTTGTGATGAGAATCTATGATGGGAAGTTTTTCAATTTTGTTTTCGCGGAGAATTGTTTCCGCCTGCTTCAAAGTTGTTCCGTGCTTCGCGGTGATTAAATTTTCTTTCGTCATTATTTCCGCAAGCGGGCGGTCCATTTTTTTTTCGAAAGACAAATCACGGTTGGTAACAATCCCTGCGAGCTCTTTATTTTTTTTCACTATGGGAATGCCGCCAATTTTATTTTCCTTCATAAGATTGAGAGCATCCTGAACGGTGGCGCTTTCTTTCAGCGTGAGCGGGTCTATAATCATTCCGCTTTCGGAGCGTTTCACTTTGCGAACTTGCTCCGCCTGCTCGGCAATGGTCATATTTTTATGAATGACTCCGATGCCTCCTTCCTGTGCAATTGTAATTGCAAGTTGCGATTCCGTAACTGTATCCATCGCTGCGGACACGACAGGAACTTTCAATTTTATTTCTCTGGTGAAGTAGGAAGAAGTGTCGGTATCTTTCGGAAGGACTTCGGAGTAGGCAGGCACAAGAAGAACATCATCGTAGGTTAAACCTTCTTTTGAAAATCTATTTTGCTCTTCCTGCATATATCAAAATATATGCGCGCAAAGATAGTAAAAGATGTAAGATGTATGATGTAAGATGGCAGATGGGAAAATAAAAAAAGGGTATCTGGAATTTACCATCTGCCCTTTGCCTTATTACTTTTTACTTTTAAACTTTATACATCCATCCGTGCTTGTCGGGAGCTTTTCCTCTGCGGATGTTTTCCAGTTCTTTTTTGATTTTGCTTCCGAAAGTTTTTCCATTCACAGGCGGAAGTTCAAAATCTTTTCCATTATATCCAAATAAACTGATAGGCGCGATGGTAGCCGCAGTTCCCACGCCAAAAATTTCCTGCAGCGTTTTTTTCTTGTGCGCATCCACTAATTCATCCACAGAAATTTTTCTTTCTTCTACTTTTATTTTTAAATCGCGGGCAATGGTGAGCACGCTGTCACGAGTAATGCCTTTTAAAATTGTATCGTGAAGTCCGGGAGTAACAAGCGTATCGTTGATCACACACATCACATTCATTGTTCCGGATTCTTCCAGGTATTTATGCTCGTAGCCGTCTGTCCAGATTACCTGGTCGTATCCCTTTTCCTTGGCAAGTTTTGTAGGATAATGCGAACGCCCGTAGTTGCCGGCAGTTTTTGCAAAGCCAACTCCGCCCGGAACCGCGCGCGTGAATTTTGTTTCCACTAAAACTTTTAACGGCTGAGAATAATATGCGCCCACCGGTGAAGTCATCACAATAAAAGTATACGTATCGGAAATTTTTACACCGATGTGTTCTTCGGTTGCGAAGAGAAGCGGGCGAATGTAAAGCGAACATCCTTCCTCTTTCGGAACCCATTTTGAATCGAGGCGGACGAGTTGAAGCAGCGCTTCCATGAAAAGTTCTTCAGGCAAAGTTGCCATCGCCATTCTTTCCGCGGAAACATTGAAGCGCTTGAAATTATCGAGCGGGCGAAACATATAAATTTCTCCGCTGTCGAAACGGTATGCTTTCATTCCTTCGAAAATACTCTGACCGTAATGCAGCGCAGAAAGGGCGGGGCTCACTTCAAAATTTCCATAGGGAATAATGCGCGGATGTTTCCATTCCTTGCCGTCAAAATCGGAAACAAACATATGGTCGGAAAAATATTTTCCGAAGCCGAGATTTTTCCAGTCAATTTCCTGCAAGCGCGAGCGCTTGATTTTTTTTACGTCCACTTGCATAGTATCGGTTGCAATCATAAAATTGGTTTTTAAGAGCAATACAAAGGTGAAATTATTCTTGAATAAATCAAAGTTTTAGCGGAAAATATTTTTCAGCCATTTATAAAAAGAAAGTAAATTAGAGTTTTCTCCTATGAGAATAGCGTTTTTATTTCTTTTCTTCCACCACAACCCTGTCCTTTCCGTCAAAGATTGGCGCTTGCACGGACAGAACTTTCACGGGAATTTTCGATGTTACTTTTAAAGAATGTACGGTTCCCTTCGGAATAAAAACTATATCGCCTTTTTTTACTGTAATTTTTTTTTCACCAACCATCATTTCGCCTTCTCCGTCTAAAATATATACATGTTCGCTGTGCGAAACGTGCTTGTGCGCTTTCACTTCCTGCTTGATGAAAATCACAAAACTGCTCACCAGCGAATCGGAATAAAGCTTGCGCAGGTAAATGTTTTCATAATCGCCATAAGCTTTTACTGTATCGAGCGATTGATTGTTTTGAGAAGTGCAGTAGAGAGATGAGAGCAGAAAAAAGAGTGAGAAAAGTTTTTTCATGGAAATTAATTTTGGCTAAGGTAAAAATATTTCCATTTTACTTTCGTTGCATAAAAGTTTTTAATCAAGAATTATAGTTAAATTTGTCGGTTAAATTAAACAGATGAAAAGAATATTTGTTTTAATTTTTTTTCTTGCATCAGTGGCTGTATTTTCGCAGGACAGCACAAATACATTTGACTATAATTACAAGAAAGGAATGAAATATTATAACAACGGAGTAGATAGCATTAAAAAGTATGTTCCCGGATCACAGTTCCCGCAATGTTCCAAAATGCCGGAACAGGCAATGAGCCAATTCAAAAAAGCATTTCCTTATTTAGAAAAAGCTCGCCTGCTAAATCCGAAGGATGAAACAACTCTTAAAGCATTAATGGGTACGGCTTCTGCTGTAGGAAATAATGAAAAGTACATTCAATATAAAAAAGAACTCGAAGCGCTGAATAAAAAATAAAATGCCCTACCAAGCCGGACCACTTTTAGAAAAAATAAATTATCCTTCGGACTTACGCAAGCTGAAAGAAGAAGAATTGCCTCAGCTTTGCAATGAACTGCGTCAGTTTATCATTGATGTTGTTTCAGAAAAAGGCGGGCACTTTGGCGCATCGCTCGGAGTGGTGGAACTTACGGTGGCGGTGCATTATGTTTTCAATACTCCCGATGATTTGCTTGTGTGGGATGTCGGTCACCAGGCGTACGGACATAAAATTCTTACCGGCAGAAGAAAAAAATTTCACACGAATCGAATTTACAAAGGCATCAGCGGATTTCCGAAGCGAAGCGAAAGCGAATACGATACGTTTGGCGTTGGGCATTCTTCTACTTCTGTTTCGGCAGGATTGGGAATGGCGGTTGCGAATCGCCACAAAAAAGAAAATAAAAAAGTTATTGCAGTGATTGGCGATGGAGCGATCACTGCCGGTCTTGCGTTTGAAGGACTGAACAATGCCGGAACAGAAAATGCTGACCTGCTCGTCATTCTCAACGATAACTGCATGAGCATTGACCCGAATGTGGGCGCGATGAAAGAATATTTGACCGACATCACCACTTCGCATACTTACAATAAATTCAAGGATGAAATCTGGAACCTGCTGAGCAACTTTGGAAAAAGCGCTCAGGAGATTGCTTCTAAGATTGAAAATTCTACTAAAGCATTTTTTCTCAAGCAAAGTAATTTATTCGAGGCGCTCAAGTTCCGCTACTTCGGCCCGATAGACGGGCATGATGTGCTTCGCCTCGTAAAAATTCTCCGCGACTTAAAAGATATTCCGGGACCAAAAATTCTTCATGCACTTACTGTGAAAGGAAAAGGATATAAATTTTCTGAAGATGGCGACCCTACCGTTTGGCACGCACCCGGATTATTTAATAAGGAAACAGGAGAGATTGTAAAATCAAAATCAACGTCTCCTCAGCCGCCAAAATACCAGGATGTGTTCGGCCACACAATGGTTGAACTCGCGGAAAAAAATCCGAAGATTGTTGGAATCACTCCGGCAATGCCTTCGGGTTCTTCTTTAAATATTATGATGAAGGCAATGCCCAACCGAGCATTTGATGTTGGAATTGCCGAGCAGCATGCAGTAACTTTTTCTGCGGGACTTGCCACGCAGGGATTGATTCCGTTCTGCAATATTTATTCTTCGTTCATGCAGCGCGCCTACGACCAGGTGATTCACGATGTCGCAATTCAAAAACTGAAAGTTATTTTTTGTTTGGATAGAGGTGGAGTTGCTGGAGCTGACGGTCCTACACATCACGGAGCATATGACTTTGCTTATTTCCGCTGTATTCCGAATATGATTGTAAGTGCACCGATGAATGAAGAAGAATTGAGAAACTTAATGTACACCGCTCAACTCGATGAAGTAAAACTTCCTTTTTCTATCCGCTATCCCAGAGGAAACGGTGTAATGGCGGATTGGAAAAAACCATTTTCAAAAATTGAAATCGGAAAAGGAAGAAAAATAAAAGACGGAGATGACATTGCAATTCTCACTATTGGCCATCCCGGAAATTTTGCGGTGAATGCTTGCTTCGAATTACAGAATCAGGGAATTGATTGTGCGCATTATGATTTGCGTTTTGTAAAACCGCTCGATGAAAATTTGCTTCATGAAGTTTTTTCAAAGTACGAAAAAATAATTACGGTGGAAGACGGCTGCATTGTTGGCGGAATGGGAAGCGCTATTTTAGAATTCATGGCGGAAAATAATTATCACGCGCAGGTAAAACGGCTCGGCATTCCTGATAAAGTGATTGAGCACGGTGAGCAAAAAGAATTGTATGCTGAGTGTGGATACGATGCCAATGCGATTATTAAAACTGCTGTTGAATTAGTTGGGGTGAAAAAAGAGATGGTTGGATAAAAAATATATTTTATGTATTAATAATTTTATACTTTTGTTCTAAGTAATTCAAAACAAATTTATTTAAATCAAAACACATTATGAAAAAACTTTTATTCATTCTTGGTTTTTTCGCTATGAGTTCTTTTGCTTTTGGGAATACTCAAAAGTATAAAGTGAACGATGCAGCGGTTGACCAACTCTTTGCTCAGTCGCAGGATATTTCTTCTGCTGTAGCCGGAGAAATGATGCTTGTAAACCTGAACCAGCCCAATACACAGGTTGCAGCAGGCGGACAAACAGTAGGAGGATTTCTTCTCAGAAGTTTCTTCTGCGGTTTCATTGCGCTTCATCGCAAATATATGGGAAGCGACATCAGTCAACTCTGGTGGAAATACTTCTGCATTCCTGTTGCCGGTGGTGTTGCAAATCTTGGTGATTTCTGCTGGGTACTTTTCTCTGGCAGCAAAGCATTGAGCAAGTACAAAGGCAACAACAAATGGTTTGTGTGGGCGTAAATTAAATTTCATGCCAGCCATGAAAAACCCTCTGCGATTAAATTTGTAGAGGGTTTTTATTTATAAAAGTTATCTGATGAAAAAAATGGTTCTCTTCACAGTTTTAATTCTTTTTTCAGGAGTAATGTTTTGTCAGGCTTTTTCTGTCAGCGGTGATTCTGTCACCATGTGCATTGCAAAAACGCGTGAAGGAACCCAGCTGAGAGGCAAACTCGCCTATGAGAATACCGAACAAATAATCATAATTGATGTGGTGCTTGGAGAAGTTACGCTTCAGAAAAAAAATGTAGATTACTTTGAAAAAATGGAACCAAACTCAATTTATGAAATTGAATATGGAAATAATAACAGAGTAACAGGCAAAATTGTGAGCATTGATAAAAATCGGTGGAGAGTAAATTCAAAATCCTTAGGAATTGTGGAAATTAAATCTACAGAAGTAAAAGATTTTTTTCAGGTAAAAGGAGAATCTAAAGTGAAAGATAATTTGGGTTCTGCCACAGAAGGAGAAGAAGAATCTGGAGAGCTAACTAATATTGATCCGGGAAGATATTTTTTGGGCACTGCTCCATTTGCCTTGAAAAAAAATAAATGTATTTTTCAAAATACTGAAATACTTGGAAACGGATTGAGTTATGGACTGTTTAAAAATTTTACAATTTCAGCTGGAGGATTTTATTTTTGGGTTCCATACCTTAATCTCAAATATGCCACCGAAGTAATGAATAACGTCCACTTTTCTTTAGGACTAGCCGGATACGGATGGCCAATATTCAGTACAAATAATTCTTCGCCAGTTTCGGGCGGTCCTTATGCACAGATTGCATTAGGGAACGCAGAAAGTAATTTTTCAGTAGGCGCTTATTATCCTTACTATGGCAAAACAAGTTTTTTTGTTGAGGGCAATGGATTTGCCGATGAGTTTGGATTTTCAGCCGCAGGAATAAAACGTATTGATAAAAGAATATCCTTAATGGCAGAAGATTTTTTTATGCCGTATCCTCAGCAGACAAGAGTGTATGGTTATTACCCATACACCGTTACTTATTCATATTACTATATAAATATGGGAGCTGCAGGAGTAAAAATTTTGTTATCAGGTGGTTTATTTGGTTCTTCAAACAGCGTTTTGAATATTGGCATGTTTTGGATTGTTAATTCAAACTTTAGTCGTAATAATAACTGGTTAGCATTTCCAATTATAAGCTATGCTGCTAATTTTAGATAATCATTTCAGCGACAAAATAAATTTTTTCATTTCATCATTATATCCCCTTAATAATTTATAGTTTTTTTTCGCCACTAAATATTCTAACCTGCGCGAACCTCCAAGATAAAATTTTGAAAACATACCCGTGCCAAGAGTTGCCGCAGTAAAATAAAGTTTTGCATAAATAAAATACCCGGTTAAACCAAGCGAGGCAACATTCAGAAAAGCGCTTGCAGCGCCTTCCCAAAAATAACCTGCATACAACTGACCAAGCCCGGGAAGAAATGCAGACATCTTCTGCGCCTTCAACAATTTTTTCAGGTGCGGATAATTTTGCGGAGCATATAGCTGCTCCAATGATTTTTTCAGCGCGTCTTTTTCCTGTTGGCTCAGTTCCGATAATTCAACCGCCCGGAAAATTTTTTCTTTTGCTTCGTTCCATCGCTGAAGTTCATTCAGCACAAGCGCATAAAGCGGAAGAGTATTTTTTATAAGCGAACTGTCTTTTACAAAAGCATGCATCTGCACAAGATGATTTTCTGCATTGCTGAAATCTCCGGCAAGATAAGCGCAAAGCGCACTTTGCTCACGCGCTTCCGCAAGCAATGTGTCGCTGAGGTTGGTATAAATAATCCGCTCGGTGGATTTTTCCGCTTCCGAAAAATTTTCCATCTGCTTGTAACATTCCGCTTTTTTCAGCAGTGCAATCGTTCGCCCGGAATTATTCACAGATAAAAAGGCAGTTCGTTCATATTCCACTGCTGCGGGATAATACTTTCCGGAAAGAAATAAACTGTCAGCCTCACCACAACCCTCTCCAAAGGAGAGGGAGTGTGAAAAAATCAAAAAGTAATATGACAAAAAGGTTTTATAAAATAATTCTTTCATTTCGTATTTTTCGTATGCTTTTGTTTTTCGATGATTAATTAAAAATTCTCCGTATCGGAATGTGCATGTCAAATAAAATCTGGTCATTGATTTCACGAACGGCATGTTCTCTTGCCAGTTTTACACTCAGCGTGCTTCCCCAAATATTTCCTATATAAAAAATGGTAAACAAACTTCCAAGCGTAATAAACTCCGCATTCTTATATCCTTTTTTTTCTGAGCGCTCAAACGGGCGATAATAACTTTCAGCAGTGGAAATGCCGAGAATGCCAACCATCATCAGCGAAGCAAGTGCTTGCCCTTTATAGCCCGCATAAAATTTTCCGCTTCCCGGAATTATTGCCGACATCATTCCCGCAAGCGCTGGAGATTTCTTTTTCATTTTCTTCAATTGTGAATAGTAGGCGGAAAAATTTTTTTCTTCCTGTGAAATGGGAAAATAATTTCCGGAAAAGTTTTTTGCGCGCGCTTCATAACTCTGATAATCTTTTTCCAGCAAAGAAATTCCGGCAAACTCTAAATTTTTCAGTTTAGCAAGAGAAGAATCTGTTCCCGTTGAAATATTCTGAAGAGACGTTTTTGCTTCAACGGATTTTTTCTGATATGCCTGGTTGAACATAGTATAGAAAGCAGATTTTTTATAAAACGGTTCTGTTTTTACCTTGGAAAAATAAATTTCGGATGAGTCAAGAATTTTAAAATTGTAATAGCACCAGCCGAGATAATAATTGATGCTGTCGGCAACTTCTGTTTTTTGTTCTGAGGTATTTTGTTTTTTCAGAATGAAAATTGCATCGCGGTATTGATTATTATCAATAAGATATTGTGTGAATTTTAATTCTTCAGAAATGGAATATTGAGACGAACAATTAAAAATAAAAAATAAAAAATAAAAAAAGAATATAACTAATTTCATTTCAATCTGTATTTCTCAGGAGCGTCATCAATTTTTCCATCCTTGAAATCGAGAAAAGTTATATCGTGTGCGGCTAAATTATTGCAGCGCATGAGCCGGTCGGAAGAAAGCGCAATACCTTTGATTAATCCATAGCGGAGAAGAGCATTTTTGCTGAACGAAGAGCAACTCGGATTATACGGGCAGTTGGTGGAAATCTGCGGAGATAAAAATTTCTGGTAAACAAAAAGCAAACTTCCGAATGCAAGCGAAACAGGATTGTAGCGGATACCCGGATTTTTTTTCCGTGACAGAAGAAAAGTTACTTTTCTTTTTGATTCAAACTGTGATTGAGAAAAATTCTGCTTCAACAAAAGTTCTTTGTCATTTTTTTTCTGCGCTATGGAAATAGAACAAATCAGAAGAAGAAAAATAGAAACCAGGAATTTTTTATTTAATTGTCTTCGCATTGTCCGGAATTTTATAGTTGAGCCATTTCATATCCACCTGTTCGTTTATTTTTATATCGGAATAATTTCTTTTTGTAATAGTAGAATCTCCGTTCGGCAAATATTGAAACTCTGTAATGGTTTGCGGAATATTCAGCTCTCCGGTTTTCTGATAATTGTAATAAAAAATTTTAGAAAGAAGTTTTTCTTTTTTTCCATAGAACGCCATGTAAATAGGCAAATAATTTTCGTGCACCAATTCTGCGCGCGTCATTTTAGTTGACACATCGAGCGGAGGAAGCCACGAAGTAATCACCATATTGTCTTCCACTTTTGTATTCTGCAGTTGAAATCCCATTTTCCGCAAACCCATGTCGTTTGTATTATCGTTCAGAAAATCGTGAATGAAGCTGTTCTCGCTGCTGAAATCGGCTGCTTGCGCCTGCGAAATAGTATTTTCTTTTACATTATACATTTTAAATTCGCCTTTGTCATTTGTAATCACAAGCATTTCCACAGGAGAAAAAATATGCGTTACGAGCACACTGCCGGAAACTTTGTAATACACTTCCGCTTTTGTGGTGATGGAGTTTCCTCCTTGCAACGATTTTGAAACAAGGTTCATGCTCAGCATTTGCACTGGGGAAAAAGATGTGAATGAAAAAAATATTGCAGGAAAAAGAAAAAGAAACACTATTCTTTTAAGCATAGGCAAAAATAGTTTTTTCATCTATATGCCGGCTAAAATCATCCGCCATAAAAGATTATTTTTGTCTGCATGAAAAGAGTGTGGTTTTCAATTTTGTTTTCTTTTTTTATTTTGAATTTATTTTCTGCCGATGAAGAATTTACTACTCTTTTTAATAAAGGGTTTAAAAGCATTTACAATTTTAATTTCGAAAAAGCAGATTCGGTTTTATCAGTATTGAATGCAAATTATTTTTCCGAACCGCAAACGCAAATTCTCGGGGCCAATTTTTTCTGGTGGAAAATACGTTCGGGCGAAGATAATTCAGCGAACCGGAAAAAATATTTGGAATGCCTCGGCAATCTGGAAAAATTATTGGATAAAAAAAAGCGGGAAAAAAAACTTTCTCAGCCCGATATTTTTCATTACATCAATTTATATTCTTATCGTGCGCGCATAGAAATTTTTGACAATCATTATATCCGTGCGCTGACTTACACGGCAAAATGCAATTCTTACATTATTCTGTCTTCCGATTTTGAAAATTCATATGAGCCGTTCAATCTCACTTCGGGTTTATACAATTGCTTCATGGCAATTGCAAAAGAAAATCATCCGCTGGCTGCTCCGTATTTTCTTTTTGCTCCGGCTTGCGATAAGGAAAAGGGTTTAAAGCAACTTGCAAAATGCAGCGCTTCTTCCGATATTTTGCTGCAAACCGAAGCAAATTATTTTCTGATGATTCTTTATGGAGAGCAGGAAGTGGATTACAATCTTTCCGCTTTCTATGCCGACAAACTTTTACAAAAATATTCTGACAATCTTTTATACCAATATTACTTGTTTAAAGTAAAATTATTTTCAGGAAATCTTGAATCGGCTATGAAAAATTTAATTTTACTTTTCCAAAAAAGCAAAAATGTTTCCGGCTTAACTGATGCGCAGCGAAAATATTTTACAGACATGGCAGGAAAAGACATGCAGGAATATTACAAGAAACATCCAATAGAAAAATCTGAAAATTAAATTATGAATCGCTGCCCTTGGCCATCGAATGATGCACTCATGATTAAATACCATGATGAAGAATGGGGGAAACCTTTGCACGATGACAATAAACTTTTTGAGTTTTTAATTTTAGAATCTTTCCAGGCGGGATTAAGCTGGAGAACGGTTTTGCATAAGCGCGAGAATTTCCGCAAGGCATTTGCCAAATTCGATGCAAAGAAAGTTTCTAAGTTCGACAAAAAGAAATTTAATTCTCTGATGCAGGATGCAGGAATCATTCGCAACAGATTAAAAATAGAGGCAGCAATCAATAACGCAAAATGTTTTTTATCTATTCAGAAAGAGTTTGGTTCTTTTGACAAATATGTCTGGGGATTTGTAAATCATACATCTATTATCAATAAACCGCAATCGTTAAAACATCTTCCTGCAAAAACTTCCATCAGCGACAAAATGAGCGAAGACATGCGCAAGCGCTGTTTTAAATTCCGCGGTTCAACCATTTGTTATGCGTTCATGCAGGCGGTGGGAATGGTGGATGACCATTTGGTTGGATGTGATTGCAAGAGGAAATAAATTTGTATCTTTAATAATCATGATTACACAAGAAAAAGTTTTAGAAGCGCTCCGTAATGTTGACGACCCGGATTTGAAAAAGGACATTGTCACTCTCGGTATGGTTCGTGACATTGCGATTGACGAAAAAAATGTTTCGTTCCGTGTTGTTCTCACAACTCCCGCCTGCCCGATGAAAGATATGATTCAGCGCGCTTGCGTGAATGCGATTATTCATTTTGTGGATAAGGAAGCGAATGTGAAAGTAAAAATGGATGCGGATGTTACTTCGCAACGAAAAGACAAGAATGAAATTCTTCCCAACGTAAAAAATATTATTGCCGTTGCTTCCGGAAAAGGAGGAGTGGGAAAATCCACCATCGCTGCAAATCTCGCAGTGGGCTTGGTAAAACTCGGAGCAAAAGTCGGATTGGTGGATGCAGATATTCACGGTCCTTCGCAAACACTGATGTTTGATGTTGTGAATGAAAAACCAATGATGACGCAAGTGGATGGAAAAAATAAAATGCTCCCGGTGGAAAGTTATGGAGTAAGACTTTTATCAATAGGATTTTTTGCGCAGGCGAATCAGGCGGTTGCGTGGCGCGGACCGATGGCATCCAAAGCGCTACAGCAACTTTTTACCGATGCAAATTGGGGAGAACTGGATTATATGATTGTGGATTTGCCTCCGGGAACAGGAGACATTCATCTTTCGCTCGTGCAGAATTTTCCGATTACCGGAGCGATTATCGTGAGTACTCCGCAGCCCGTTGCGCTTGCCGATGCGCGCAAAGGCGTTGCCATGTTCCGCATGAGCGGAATAAATGTTCCTGTGATTGGATTGATAGAAAATATGTCTTACTTCACTCCGGCTGAACTTCCGCAGAATAAATATTACATCTTCGGGAAAGACGGAGCAAAAAATCTGGCGGAAGAATTAAATATTCCCTTGCTCGGACAAATTCCGCTCGTGCAAAGCATTCGCGAATCAGGAGATGTTGGTCGTCCTGCGATTCTCCAGGAAAATACTCCGCAATCCATTGCGCTGATGGAAATGGTTCAAAAAGCCGCGCAGCAAATTGCCATTGCAAATGAAGAAAGAAAAGCGAAAGTGGAAACTGTTGTATAAAAATTAAAATGATTCGTAAAATTCGTAACAAGATTCGTTACTTCGTTACCAGACAATGAAAGAAAAAATTTCCAAAATAGAAAATGCGCTTGAGCAAGTTCGCCCGTTTCTGAAAGCGGATGGCGGAGATATTTCACTGGTGGAAGTTACCGATGATAATATTGTCAGGGTGAAATTGCTTGGTGCCTGCAAAGGATGTTCCATCAGCAACATTACCATGAAAGCGGGAATTGAAGAAGCCATAAGGAATGCCGTTCCTGAAATCCGTATGGTGGAAGCGGTTTGATTTTTTCATTTCTATTTTTATTTACCTTCGCTTTCCAATTCAACAACTCACTAACTCAAAAATTTTTTTCATGACACCACAAATGCGCAAGTTTCTCGTCTGGGGAATTTTCTTTTTTCTCCTTCTTATGATTCTCTTTTCTGGTTGTAATTCTTACAACAGTATGAATAGTAAAGAAAAAAATGTTACTGCAAAATGGGCGGAAGTTGAAAATGCCTATCAACGTAGAAATGACTTAATACCAAATCTTGTTGCTGTTGTTAAGAATTATGCGGATTTCGAAAAATCAACTCTCGAAGCAGTTATAAATGCTCGCGCAAACGCAACAAAAATCACACTTGACCCAACTAAGCTTGATGCGGAGTCACTTCAAAAATTTCAGCAAGCACAGGGGCAGGTAAGCACTGCATTGGGGAGACTATTAGTAGTTGCAGAACAATATCCTGATTTAAAGGCCAATCAAAATTATATGGACTTACAAACTCAATTGGAAGGAACAGAAAACAGAATAACTACTGCAAGAAAATATTTTATTGATGCTGTTCAAGAATATAATACAGAAATCTCTTCTTTCCCTGATAAACTTTGGTCTGGCACATTTGGTTTTAAAGAACATGCAACATTCCAAATGAAAGAAGGAGCAGATGTTCCTCCAGATGTAAATTCTCTATTTAAGAAATAAAATGCCTTCTGCTAAAAAATTTTTCTCTGCCGAGCAGGTAAAGCAAATTGAATCTGCCATTCACGAAGCGGAGAAAAATACTTCGGGGGAAATTCGCGTTCATATAGAAAATAAATGCAGGGGAGAAGAACTGCATTGCGCAAAAATCATTTTTCATAAAAATAATATGCATAAAACTTTGCTGCGGAACGGAATTTTATTTTACCTAGCGGTGAGGGACAGAAAATTTGCCGTGATAGGTGATGGAGGAATTCACAAAAATGTTCCGGAAAATTTCTGGCACACGGTGCGCGATAAAGTTTTGGAAAAATTCAAAGTAGAAAAATTCACCGAAGGGCTCTGCGAAGGAATTGCCATGACGGGAAGAGAACTGAAAAAATATTTTCCGCATTCTTCTTCTGACAAGAATGAACTTTCAGATGAAATAATTTTTGGAAGAAAATGAAAAGAGTTTTGTTTTTCACTTTTGCCTTTTTACTTTTTACTTTTGCCTTTGCTTCCAGCGATTGCATTCCCGACAAACCTTCTCCTCCGCGCCTTGTAAATAATTTTTCAAAACAGTTCCCCGATTTTCTTTCCGAATGGGAAGAAGAAGAACTCGAACAAAAACTCGAACAGTTCAGCAAAGAAACTTCCAACCAGATTGTGATTGTGATTGTGGATGACTTGTGCGGAACAGATGCAAATTCTTTTTCCACGCAACTCGGGCATAAGTGGGCGGTTGGGCAGGGAAAATTTGATAACGGAGTTGTGGTGATGATAAAACCTACAGGCGGTGCAGGACAGCGCGATGCATACATTGCTGTCGGCTATGGATTGGAAGGCGCAATTCCTGATATCACTTCAAAACAAATTGTAGATAATGAAATCCTTCCGGAGTTCAAGAGCGGAAATTTTTATGACGGATTAAATTCGGCAACAGATGTTTTGATTTCGCTCGCGAAAAAAGAATATAGTTACAAAGATTACGGAGGGAAAAAAGAAAACTGGTTTCCGTTTTTATTTGGCATTTTATTTTTCATTCTGCTTTTTTATTTTGTATTCCGCAACTCGCGCGGCTACACGATGACTTCCAGCGGTGGAAGAACTTATTACGGTGGCGGCTGGAGCAGCTGGGGTGGCGGAGGATTTGGCGGTGGAGGTGGAAGCGGAGGTTTCGGAGGATTTGGCGGAGGAGGATTTGGTGGCGGTGGAGCAGGAGGCAAGTGGTGAAAAATAATTCAAAAGTCAAAAGATAAAATTCAAAAGTAAATACAAAACTATGAAGACGAAAACAGTAGAACAAAAAGTAACTTTTGAAAATATTTTTCCCGAAGAAGTGTACCATGCATTTATGGATTCAAAAAAGCACAGCGCATTCACAGGAGCAAAGGCAACCATCAGCAAAAAAGCGGGAGGAAAATATTCTGCGTATGATGGTTATCATGGCGGAGTGAATCTTGAATTAATTCCCGGAAAAAAAATTGTGCAGTCGTGGCACGCGAGCAACTGGCCGAAAGGACATTTTGGGAAAGCAACTTTTAGTTTGAAGAAAACTAAAACAGGAACGCAACTTTCACTTGTTCATGCAGGCATTCCGGATTACGATTATAAAGCCATTAACAACGGCTGGAAAGAATATTACTGGAAGCCGATGAAAAAATATTTCGCTTTACAAAAACAGAAATCATAAATTCGCAAAAAAATTTCTTATGAAAAAGTTTTTTATCCTTCCCGTAATTATTTTTTTCTTCGCTTGCAGCAGCGGCAGCGTCAAGAATAAAAAAGAAACTGCTGATTCTTCTTCCGTAAAAAAACCGGAACAGGCAATGACCCCGCAGGAAAAAGAAATGCAGGAGATGAAAGAGATGGCGGAGAAACAAAAAAAACAGCCGCAGGAAAATCCTTATAAGAATGCAAAGATTGAAGTGAAAATCATAGACAACACAAAATCAAAAAATGCCGATGACGTGAAAGTGAGTGGATTTGGCTATGACATTTATATTTTTGACGCGCTGTATGTACATCAACCAAATGTTCCGGCAATCAATGGCAACCGCGGATTCAAAACTAAAGAGCAGGCGAAGAACGCAGGCGAACTAGTCGCATACAAAATAAAAAATAATATTATGCCGCCCAGCGTTACTATTCAGGAATTAGATAGTTTGGGAGTTTTGAAATAGTTTGCCCGGCCATAAAGGGAGAAAGAAGAAATTTCTTTTGTCAGTTCTACAAAATCATTTACGGATAATTGTTCCGCTCGTTTGTTGAGAATTTCGGATTTTGAATTTTTAATTTCGAATTTCGAAAGTGCATTCCTCAAAGTTTTTCTACGCTGGTTGAAAGCGGTTTTCACCACTTCAAAAAATAATTTTTCATCGCAGTTTAATTTTTCAGTTTCATTTCTCGTCAAACAAATCACTGCCGATTTAACTTTTGGCGGTGGAATGAAAACATTTTCATTTACTGTAAATAAATATTCAATCTTATAAAACGCCTGCATGAGCACGCTGAGAATGCCATATGTTTTATTTCCGGGAGGAGACGCAATGCGCTGGGCAACTTCTTTCTGAAACATTCCTACCACTTCGGGAATTTGATTTCTGCATTCGAGAACTTTGAAAAGAATTTGCGAAGAAATATTGTAAGGGAAATTTCCTATGATGGAAAATGGTTGATGGTTGATGGCAGATGGCAACCATTCAGAAGAAAATTCAAGAAAATCTTTTTCAATCATTCTGTCTTTTAGTATGGGATGATTTTTTTTGAGAAAAGAAATTGATTCTTTATCAATTTCAACTACGAAAAGTTCCAAATCTTTTTCCTGCAAAAGATACTTTGTCAGTACACCTGTTCCAGCGCCAACCTCTACAATTGTTTTGTAATTTTTTTTCGAAAGGGATGAAACTATTTTCCTGGCAATATTTTCATCGCGCAGAAAATGCTGCCCGAGATGTTTTTTGGGGGAGACAAAAGAACTCATTCAATAATTTCAAGAATAGTTCGAAATGCTACAAATTTATCTTTGAATTTTTCCGAATGTTCTTTCTGAAGTTTTATCGCGAACTCTTTCTGATATTTATTTATATCCTCCATTTTCCGGAATGTATATTGAATGGCATAAGTAATTTCATTTTCATCGGCAAGCAATTTGCAAATTTTATTCTCAACAAAACATTTTGTATTCATCACATCTGGAATATGAACTTCTTTCATCCAGCGGAGCCAATCTTCGTGGATTTCTTTTTCAATGGTTACAGTTACATTATAGATAAACATAAATCTTCGAAAAACGAAACTGTACGAAAAATACGAAAAAGAAAAGATGGAGAAATAAAATTTTCAATAGCCCATCAGCAAACAAACCGCATGCGCTTCCACGCCTTCTTCTCTTCCCACAAAACCAAGATGCTCGGTGGTGGTGGCTTTGATGGAAATATTTTTGAGAGGCATTTTTAAAATTTCGGCAATTATTTTTTTCATTTCAGGAATGAAGGGAGAAATTTTTGGTTGCTGGAGTGCAACGGTGCAATCCACATTTCCGATTTCATAGCCATTTTTTTTCAGCATGCTGTAAACCTGCTTCAAAAAATTTTTACTGTCAGCGCCTTTTAATTCTTCAGAGGTGTCGGGAAAATGATTGCCGATATCGCCCAGGTTGGCTGCGCCCAGCAACGCATCACAAATGGCATGAATCAATGTGTCTGCATCTGAATGGCCGACTGCTCCTTTGGTATGCGGAATTTTTATTCCTCCCAGAAAAAAATCTTTTCCTTCCTCCAGCGGATGTACATCATAGCCAAGCCCAACCCGTATTTTCATATATTAATTTTTTCCTTCGGGTGCGGGCTCTTTTTCTTTGAACGCATCAAAGTCGAACAGCAGTGAAAAGCGCAACGTGTTTTGAAGCGGATGGCGCTGCAAGGTGGGAACAAGATAGGCAAAATCTAAACTGAACACGGAATACTTAACGCCAATTCCAAAGTTGATAAATTTTCTTCCGCCTTTTGTGGCGGGCTCGTTAAAATAGCCGGCACGCAGGGCAAATTGCTTGGCGTACCAATATTCAAATCCACCGCCAATATTTATTTCGCGGAGTTCTTCGTTAAATCCTCCGGGCGCATCGGAAAAAGAACCGACCATTCCGCTCACCACCGATTTGGTTTTCCATGAACCGTTTGAATCCTGAGGATTGGGAGTGGGAACAAGAAGTTTATTGAAGTCGGCAGCGAGGGAAATTTCATTGTAATCGTCCAACTGAACATGGTAGCAGGAGCCAATGCGCATGTTGATGGGAATAAAATCTTTTTCTCCGCGGTCGCTGTAAGAAATTTTTGCGCCAATGTTTGAAATGTTAGCGCCAAACCGCCAGTTGGTTTTTTTTCCGTTCACATCTTTTTCACTTCCCTGGTAATATCCTGAAATATCTGCCGCCACTGAATTGCCCGCGTGTGTTTGCGAACCCTGCACAATAATGTTGCTGGTGAGGTTGGAATGAATGTAGCGAATGGCGCCTCCGCCAGAAAAATGTTCGCCCAACTTGGTTGCATAGCCCACATCGTAGGCAAATTCATTGGGGCGAAACTGGCCGATAACCTGGGCGTTTATATCGGTGAAAGTTATATCTCCGAGTGAAAAATAACGAAGCGAGGATGCAATGACTCCGTTCTTCTTTAACTTGTAATATCCGGCAAGATAAGCAAGAGAAATATCGGGAACCAGCGCGCGCAGCCAGGGCGTGTATGAAATGGAAATGCCTGTTTGCTTTTTCACAAAGGCATACTTGGATGGATTCCAATGCATGGAGTTTGCATCGGGCGCAGTGGCAACTCCGGCATCGCCCATGGCACCAGCGCGTGAATCGGGAGTAATTAAAAGAAAGGGAACTGCGGTGGTGATGGTGTTCAGGGTTTTACTGACATCCTGCCCGGCAATATTTACTTTTTGATTGCTTTGGGCAACGCAAAAAGTTTGAAAAAATAACCCTGATAAAATCAGGATTATATTGCAGGAAAAAATATTTTTTTCTGTCATCCTTATTTTTATTGCCGAAAAAAGAACGGCAAAAGTATTAATTTATTTTAGTATCACTAATTTTTCAAACTGCTCAGCCGATTCGCCTGTGGCAGCGCGCACGCGTATGCGGTAAATATAAACTCCGCGCCCAATTCTGTCTCCGTAATCATCGGTGCCGTCCCAGTCAACAGGGTCGGAGCGGAAGCCCTCCATGTTCACAATCTCATGAATGTTTTTCACCACTTTTCCCGAAATGGTAAAAATCTGAATCTGCACATCCATGTTCACGCAGCAAATATTATGTTCAAAATAAAAAGAGGTCTTTGTGGTGAAGGGGTTGGGATAATTCAGCACATGCTTGAGCGCAAGTTGGGCGGAAGTTGCCACCACAAAATCGGTGGAAGCGGTGGAAGAATTATTATACACATCCCAAACTTTTACGCCCAGCGTGTGGTGCCCTTCCGAAAGTTGCGAAAGCGGATAGCGGATGGTTCCTTTTTTATAACTGTTCATGTCTGATTCATAATAATCATTCAGCACAATGGGATGCGCATTGTCTGCATCGAGCACTGCCGTGAGGTCATGCCCTATGCCTGTGCCGGCAGTGTTGATTCCGCTTGAATCGCTCACCACCACATAAATTTTCGGGTCGGTGTTGGTGATTCCTCCCGAAACAAATTTTTCATTATTCAAATAAAGTTTTATTTCAGGACCTATTTTATCCTGCGCGGCAGTGGTATCGGTTCCGCCAATCACAAAGTCGGTAAAATAGCCGCTTCCGTCCTGATAGCCGTTATGCGTGAAGTAACTGATTCTTCCTTTGTCAAAATTATACGCAATGTCTTTGGGAACAATAAATGAAAAAGAAAACTTTCCGTTGGTAACGCTTGCTTTTCCTTTGAAGAGAACATTTTTCTGAAGTAAAAAAGGAAACTGCGTGTCGGCAGGATAATCATTTGCAAGCGTGGTGATTTTTGCCGCCTTGTCATACACGGTTGGAAAAATAATTCCGCTGAACCCCGAAAGAAGATTTCCGTTTTTATCGCGCACCTCTCCCTGAATGGTAAGTTTGCTGAGTGCGCGCGCAGTGTCGGGCTGCGTAACATTTACAGCCGCTCCGTTAATAGTGGTGGTGGCAACCGTATATTGAGGATAGTTTAATGAAAGCGCTGGGTCAGAGAGCAACGAAAAGTTGCGTTGATTTACATCTGAAGCATTCATATCTTTTTTTGTGAGCATGAATATATCGCCAAGGCGGGGCATTTGTCCGTTGGGCATGGGAGCAAAAGCATGATTGAAAAAAGCGGTATTCAATGCCTGGTTTCCATTGGCATAAGAAACGCGCGTGGTTGTCATTAGCCCGATAGAACCGCCAATGGGATTTAAAAAAGTTAATTCTCCTGCCGAAGTTTTTGAAGGATCATCCCAAACGCTGAAGTCGCAGGTGGCAGTAAAGAAAAACGGGAGTTTGCACTTGTTTGTCCATGATTCAATATCGTGAAGTTCAAGAATGCGCTTGTTCGACCAGCCCAATGTTCCTCCATGCCCCACATAATTCATGATTAAACCTCCGCGGTCTATGCGGTGATTGATGGCATTGTTCACATCGGGATATCTTCCTCCGCCAGGAGTAATCACTTCCTGGTAAGCATCGCTGTAAATTTTATCGAAGTTATAATTTTTATAACTGCCGGCAACCTGCGTTGCAAGCGCTTCAGAATTTATTTCAAAGGTATTGTCACCGTCATCGGCAACAAGGCAAATGGTGTTTATCCAATCGCCAAAGCCGGAGCATACATCGTTCGAGCAGGAGTTTTCAGGAATAATAACGCCCGGAATACTGGTATACTTTGTAATTTTTGTTACGGCAATATCGGCTTCGCTGTTCGATTTTACAGGAATGCGCCCCACGCCAATGTCAAGCACATCGGGCGTAACATCCCAATTGCCTTCATTGCTGTCGAGTTGCCCGTAAAAATCATCCGAAGGATAGGATTTTGTAACGTCCCATGAATTTCCCGATTCATAAGCGGGAACATAATTGGTATTGTTGGAAGTTCCCTTTTGATTGTAAGAACCCCTGCCGACAATCAAAAGATATTTTGGAAGTTGAGTGGAATCGGCAGCGCGCTCGTAAAACATTCTTACAAAATCGCGGATGGAAGAAACATCCTGCGCACCGGAAGAAAACTCATTGTAGATTTCTTGTGTGGTGGCAACCGAAACCGACAAACCATCCTGCTTGCGGTGTAAATCGGCAATGGCATTTGCCTGCGAAAGAAAAAGCGGATGCGCAACCACAATCAAATCGCTCTGTGTCATGCCGTGCAAATCCTGATTGGGAATTTTGCCTTCTGTTTTCGGAACAAGAAAAGTTTGCCCGCTGAACGCAATGAACTCCCGCAGCGAATCGGTGGGCAGCGTAAAATCAACCGAGCCGCCTGAAAAATTTATATCCTGAAGTTTTACATCGAACGGGTGGGTTACATCCCAAACTTTTACTGAAGACGTAGCATTCGATAAAATAAACTTTGAAACATTTCCTGCTTTCACCGAACCTGCATCGCGGAAAATCATCTCGCTTCCGTTCAAAGAAAGATTTCTTCTTGCGTTTACTTCAATATAATCCAGCCAGCCGATGGCAGGCGAAGGAGTAACTTTTGTAATCGTGACGGGAATAGTGGAAGAAGAAGAAAAACAACTCAGTGTGTCGGATGTATAATTATAATAAGTACCATAAATATTTCCCGTGTTCACACCCGCAATGCTGAAAGAGGAAGAAGCGCCACCGGCACTCCAGGAGAAATCGGTATTGCCCGCCTGTGAATCTCTTCGTGCCGATGTTTCCACTTTTACATAAGGACACGCGGTAGTTACAATATTAGGGAAATTAAAATTGAACGTATAAGAAGTGGTGATGTCAAAAATTTCTCCGAGCCATTTTCTTCCCGACTTAATCGGATTGTTGAGTTCGAGGTGGTGAAACTGGTAATCGTCAAAAGAGATGATGGTGTTGGTATGAGAAAGCGCTGAAGAATTCTGCAGGGAAATTCTTTTTCCGCTTCCGGGCAAATCGGCTGCAATAAAATAATAAGTTGTATCGGAATAAATATTCAGGTTATGATGAAACCATTTGTCCAGCGCGGAGTAAGCCCATCGGTGCTGCGATTGCCCGTAAAATAAAATGTAATCTGCCGAATCAAATTTTCCGTTATTGTTCTGGTCGAAAATATCAATGGCGTTTTCCTGCAAATCATCATAACGGAATTTGTTGTTTGCAAAGGACAGCTGTCCTCCGCCATTTCCATAAAGGCGAATGGCAGAAGTGGAAAGTGAATCCATTTCCACTCCTAAGTTTTTAAGGAATGCAACATCCATTTTATAAATTCCATCCGCCATCACGGCAATTTTATACCATTTGCCGTTTGCAAGAACAGAATTTGCAGCATACGTTTTGGGAGCAGGATTTATCTTGTTGGGGGTTTCTTTCGGAATAACCTGCAGCGAAAAAGAAATTAACTTTTCATAATTGCCGGTTGTTTTATTTTTTCTAATGGGAATGAACTGCACATACGCATACGGCTTCTTTTTAATCATAGAAAAAGTTGCCGCGGGAACAATTTCATCTGAAATAATATTTTTTATGGAAGCATTGTATCTTTCCACCGCCTTTTTTTCTTCTTCATTCAACAGCTGAAACTGAGCATTGAAAATTTTCACATCGGCTGAAAAAGAATTTAGCGGAAGGGAATATCTTTCCACATAAACAGGAAAAAGATGGTTGCTGAAATCGCGCTGCGCGCCAAAGAAATTTAATAACGAATGTTTTTCTTTACCGGGAAATTCTTCAACAGAAATTTTTTGCCATAAAATATTTTTCTGCCCCTCGCTTTCATATAAAGAAGAATTTCTGTTTTGAGAAAAAGAAATTTGAAACAAGACAAGAAAAAAAATAAAAAACGGATTTTTCATTGTTTCTGCTAAAAATTTCAAATGTAGTTTATTTTTTTCACGATTTTGAAAGATTTAAGAGTAATTAAAAAACCTTAATTTGCCTTTTTAAATATTATTAATACCTTTGTAGTTCGACAAGTTTTTGAATTTGGAATATTGTGAACATCGCCCCAACGAAAGTTGGAGAATAATATTTTATGCCATTAAAATTTTTTTGCTCTTAACGCGTATATTGAAAAAAAAATAAACGGAAGTATGAATAAGTTTTTACTCGCTCTTGCTGTAATTGTTTCTTATTTTTCTTTTGATAATAGAGTCAATGCGCAAGACCCGCACTTTACCCAGTTTTATGCAAACCCCATTTATCTGAATCCTGCATTTGCCGGAAGCCACCGCTGCCCCCGGATTATTTTTAATTACCGCAATCAGTGGCCTAATATTTCAGGAACATTTATTACAACAAGTTTTTCGTATGATATGCGCGTTGAGGCATTATCCGGAGGATTGGGAATTCATTTTCTGAATGACCGCGCAGGACAAGGCACCATGAGCATTACCCGTTTCAGCGCCATGTATGCTTACCAACTGGCAATTACCCGCGAATTCTCTATGGCATTCGGGCTTGAAGCAACCTACGGACAGAAAAAACTCGATTGGTCAAAACTTACTTTTGGCGATCAGATTGACCCCAAATACGGATTCATTTATCAAACGCTTGAAACAAAAAATCAGCAAGTGGTTTCTTATCCCGATTTTTCTGCAGGTGTGCTTGGATTCAGCAAACGGTTTTATGCCGGCTTTGCCGTGTTTCATCTTACTCAACCTGACGAAGCATTCATATACACAAACAGCCCTCTTCCCATGAAATATACAGGACACGTTGGCGCAGTAATTCCTCTTGACGGCAGATATGGCAACTCCAACATTTCTCCGAATATTATTTATCAGCAGCAACAAGATTTTCGCGAACTGAATCTCGGGCTTTATATTTCGAAAGGACCGATGGTGGGCGGACTGTGGTATAGAAATCAGGATGCAGTGGTTGCTTTAATTGGTTTTCAGCAAGACCCCGTGAAAATGGGATATAGTTATGACATTACTGTTTCAAAATTAGGAATAGTAACTGCGGGCTCACACGAAATTTCGTTCCAACTTCTTTTTAAATGCAGGCCGCGCCATAAAAAGTTCAGAACTGTAAGTTGTCCTTCTTTCTGATTCATCATAAAATATTTTAACAATAGTTTCGTTAGCGATTTATTTAAGAAGCATAAAAATCAAAATATGAAAACACTCACAAAAATCACACAGGTTATTCTCCTTGCCGGAGGAATTGTTTTTGTTTCATCGTGCGGAAAGGAAACTTCTCCTATTACAGGATGGAATTACAACGATGCCGCCAACGGAGGATTTGAAGTTCTTCCTTATGCCGAACAGGAAACAGGTCCCGGGCTTGTCCTTATTGAAGGCGGAACATTTACAATGGGGCGCGTGGAGCAGGATGTAAATTACGACTGGAACACCATTCCCCGCAGGGTAACCGTTTCGTCTTTTTACATGGATGAAACCGAAATCAGAAACCTTGATTACCTTGAATACCTGCACTGGCTCAACAGGATTTATGCATCTGATGAAACCTTTTACGAAATTTATAAAAGAGCGCTTCCCGATACATTGGTATGGAGGTCGCGCCTTGCATACAACGAGCCCTATGTTGAATATTATTTGCGCCATCCTTCTTATCGCGATTATCCGGTAGTGGGAATAAATTGGTTGCAGGCAAGTGATTTTTGTGTTTGGCGAACCGACCGCGTGAATGAATACATTCTCATCCGCGAAGGAATTCTCGATTGGGATTTGGGACAAAGTTTGGCGAATAATTTTAATACCGATGCTTACCTTTCCGGAAAATACGAAGGCGTAGTTAAGCAATTAATTCCCCGCCCGGATGGAACAGAAAGAAAAGTTCGCATGGAGGATGGGATTCTTTTGCCAAAGTATCGCCTTCCTACCGAAGCCGAGTGGGAATTTGCATCTTATGGATTAATTGGAAACACAGTGGAAGGACGTATTTTGAAAAGACGCCTTTATCCATGGAACGGTCACGCAGTTCGTAATCCGAATGATAAATTCATAGGAGATTTTATGGGGAACTTTGTAATTACAGGAGGTGATTACATGGGGATTGCAGGCCGCTTGAATGATGCTGCAGATATTACCGCTCCTGTTTATTCCTACTGGCCCAATGATTACGGATTATATAACATGGCCGGCAACGTAAGCGAATGGGTAATGGACGTATATCGCCCGCTTTCTTATATGGACATGGATGACTTCCGCCCTTTCCGCGGAAATGTTTTTAAAACTGCTATGAAAGATGAAGATGGAATTATGGTTGACCAAGGCGACTCATTGCTTTACGATGCCGACAGCAATCTTATCAGCCGCCCGGGAATGGTTAAGATGCGCGATGTGGATACTAAATACAAAGAAGACCATCTTGACGAGCGCAGAAATTATAAGTATGCGGATAATATCAACTATCACGATGGAGACCATCCATCGAGCATTAAATATAATGAAGATGCCCCTACTTCTGACAGAGAAGCAAATTTTGAAATGTACCAATACCCGGTTCGCAAAGGAGAATATCCGGATGTTAATCCGAAAGAAGCATATCAAATGTCTCTCGTTAACAATAAAGCCCACGTATATAAAGGGGGTTCATGGAGAGACAGGGCATATTGGATGGTTCCTGCAACACGAAGATTTCTTGACCAGCGCCAGGCAAAAGATTGCATTGGATTCCGTTGTGCAATGGCGCGCGTGGGAAGCCCGCAGGGAATGGGGACCAAGAAAAAATAATTGGCAAACAGAATAATAAATAAATCCCGTTACAAATTTGTAGCGGGATTTTTTGTTTGTCTACCTTTGTATTCTTATGAAGTTTCCAGAAATATCTAAACTTTACTCTCTCTTCCGGGATTTTCCGCAGGTAGTTACTGATAGCCGAAAGGCAACTTCCAATTCTATTTTCTTTGCATTGAAAGGAGAAAATTTTAACGGTAACCAGTTTGCAGAAATTGCTTTGAACCAGGGTTGTGCCTATGCAGTAATTGACGAAGAAAAATTTTATAAAGGCGAACGATATATTCTTGTGAATGATTCTCTGAAAACTTTGCAGGAGCTGGCAAAGTTTCATAGGGGGAAATTAAAAATTCCGTTCATCGCAATTACCGGCAGCAACGGCAAAACAACCACGAAAGAATTAATAAAATCTGTTCTGTCAAAAAAATTTAAAACACTCGCGACAGAAGGAAACCTGAATAATCATATTGGAGTTCCTCTTACAATTCTTTCTATAACATCTGAGATTGAAATAGTCATCATTGAAATGGGCGCAAATCATACAGGAGAAATTGCGATGTTGTGTGAAATTGCAAATCCTGATTATGGGCTCATCACCAATATTGGCAAAGCTCACATAGGCGAATTCGGAAGTTTTGGAAACATTGTGAAAGCAAAATCTGAACTATATGATTTCATCCGAAAGAAAAACGGAAAAGTTTTTATCAATACTGAAAATGATTTGCTGATGAAAAATGCCGAAGGAATAGAAAAGATTTCTTATGGGAATTCTGAAAACAATTTTTCTCAATGTGAATTTATTGAAGCCAATCCGAATTTGAAAGTGAAATATGAAAATGAAATTATTTCTTCCAATCTTATCGGCAAATACAATTTTGAAAATATTTCTGCAGCAATTTGTATAGGAAAATATTTTGGCATTGACGATAAAAAAATAAAAGAGGCGATTGAAGAATATGTTCCGTCTAACAACCGCTCTCAAGCGGTTCAGACAAAAAATAATTCCCTGATTCTTGATGCCTATAATGCAAACCCCTCCAGTATGCAGGCAGCTTTAGGAAATTTTTATGATATGGAAGGAGAAAACAAGTGGCTCATACTGGGAGATATGCTGGAACTTGGCAAATATGAAACCGAAGAACACGCAACTATTCTGAAACAAATTGCAGAGAAAAAATTTCAGAATGTTATTTTAGTAGGAGAAAGATTTTCAAAAGCAGTTTCAGAATTAAAAATTTCTTTCCCGAATCTTTTTCTTTTTAAAACTTCGGATGAACTTTCTGAAAAATTAAAATCCGATTCTCCAATAAAAAATTCTTCCCTTATTTTAATTAAAGGTTCCCGCGGAATGAAACTAGAAAAAGTGGTGGAATTTCTTTAAGCAAGCACCGAGCGCGAAATCACAATCTTCTGTACTTCAGTTGTGCCTTCGTATATCTGCGTAATCTTTGCATCGCGCATCAAACGCTCCACGTGATATTCTTTTACAAAACCATACCCACCGTGAACCTGCACAGCTTCCACAGTAGTTTCCATAGCTACTCTTGATGCATAAACTTTTGCCATCGCGCTCGCTGTTCCGTAATCTTCGTGGCGGTCTTTGAGCCACGCTGCTTTCAGGCAAAGCAATCGTGCCGCTTCAATTTCTGTCGCCATATCGGCAAGCTTAAATTGTATCGCCTGGTGATTTGAAATTGTTTTTCCGAATGCTTTTCTTTCTTTGGAGTAAGCGAGAGCAAGTTCATAGGCGCCCGAAGCAATTCCGAGGGCCTGCGCGGCAATTCCGATTCTTCCACCCGCTAAAGTTTTCATAGCGAACTTGAATCCGAAACCATCTTCGCCAATGCGATTTGCTTTGGGAACTTTTACATTCGTGAACATCAGCGAGTGCGTATCGCTTCCGCGAATTCCAAGTTTATCTTCTTTCTTTCCTACTTGAAAACCTTGCATTCCTTTTTCCACAATCAAACAATTAATTCCTTTATGTCCTTTTTCAGGATGTGTTTGCGCCATCACAAGATAAACGGAAGCTGTTCCTCCGTTCGTGATCCAGTTTTTAATTCCGTTCAGCAAATAATAATCGCCTTTATCTTCCGCAGTGGTTTTTTGCGAAGTGGCATCGCTACCCGCTTCCGGTTCGCTCAGACAAAATGCGCCAATGATTCCTCCTTTCGCAAGCGGAACCAAATATTTTTGTTTCTGTTCTTCCGTTCCAAAGGCTTCAAGTCCCCAGCACACCAGCGAATTGTTCACGCTCATCACCACCGAAGCAGAAGCATCCACTTTAGAAATTTCCTCCATCGCCAGCACGTATGAAATTGTATCCATTCCCCCGCCTCCGTATTTCGGGTCAACCATCATTCCGAGAAAACCAAGTTGCCCAAGTTGTTTAATTTCTTCCGTGGGAAATTTTTGTTTGTCATCGCGCTCGATTACACCCGGCTTTAAAACTTCCTGAGCGAAATCATGCGCGGCTTTTTGCACGGAAAGATGTTCTTCTGATAATTCAAACTTCATAGGTGCGAATATCGAATTTCTTACGAATATACGAATATCACTTATTAGTAATTTAGCGATATGGAGAAATACAAAGTCATTGGATTAATGTCCGGAACTTCCTTAGATGGATTGGATATTGCGTATTGTGAATATAAAAAAAACGAAAACTGGAAATACGAAATTATAAAAGCCGAAACAATTAACTATAATAAAGAATGGAAGAAAAAATTTTCATCTGCATTTGCAAAATCAAAAAAAGAAATTTCAAAACTGGATATTGAATACGGAAAATTCATAGGAGAAAAAGTAAATTCATTCATAAAGAAAAATAAAATCAAACCCGATTTTATTTCTTCGCACGGGCACACGGTTTTTCATCAGCCCGAAAAAAAAATCACACTTCAGATCGGAAATGGAAAAACAATTTCTTCGGTTTGCAAATTGCCGGTTATTTGTGATTTCCGTTCAGAAGATGTTGCGCTTGGCGGACAAGGTGCTCCGCTTGTTCCAATAGCCGATAAACTTCTTTTTTCGGATTATGATTTCTGTTTAAACCTCGGAGGAATCGCAAATATTTCCTATGACGATTCAAAAAGAAAAAGAATTGCCTTTGACATTTGTCCCGCAAACATTGTGCTGAATGATTTAGCAAACAAACTCGGAAAAGAATTTGACAAGGATGGAAAAATTTCTTCCAAAGGAAAAATTAATACCGAATTGCTGAATAAATTAAATGCTTTAGAATTTTATAAAACAAATTCTCCAAAATCTTTGGGAAGAGAATGGATTGAGAAATATTTTTTCCCTATCCTAAATTCATATAGCATTTCAATTCAGGACAAACTCCGAACAGTTGTTGAACACATATCAATGCCAATTGCTTTGGCTGTCAATTGCCAACTGCCAACTGCTAACTGCCAACTTTTAATTACTGGCGGTGGCGCTTACAATAAATTTCTCATCGAAAAAATTTCCGCGCATACAAACTGCAAAATAATTTTGCCCGATGACAAAACCATTCAATTCAAGGAAGCAATGGCTTTTGCTTTTCTTGGCGTGTTAAGAATGCGCAATGAAATAAATATTCTGAAAAGCGTTACCGGAGCAAAGCGCGACAGTTCGGGAGGAAGAATTTTTTTTCCAACTTAGAGTTGTTCTTCATCGAAAAACTCTTCTTCGTCTTCATCATCTGCGTCTCCTCCGCTCAAAATTGAATCCTCGAGGTTTTCCAATTTCGGTTCGCCCTCATTGAAGAATTCTCCTTCCCCTTCTGCGCCTTCGGTTTCTGTGGTTTCTTCCGCTGCTGCGTTATCCCACTCTTCCGATTTTGCTTTTGCTTTTTTGGAAGACGCTTTCATCGCTTTTATTTTTTGCGATGGAGTTTTTTTCTTAGCCGCTTTTTGCTTTTTTGCTTTTGGCGCTGGCTTTGCCTTCTTTGCTTTTTTCTTTTTTGATTTTGCTTTCTTCATAAAAGAAGTTTTTCAAAAATATCGCACTTGATTTCCAAGCACATTACAAAAGTAAAAACTTTTGATATAAAAAGAATAGGAGATTACTTTTTTTTGAGAGTTAATTTGGCACAACAACCGAATTATATAAAGATTCAAGTTTCTGCTTTTGGCTTTGCGCATGCGCCAACTGCTGTTCAAGTTGCTTGATTTCGGTCGAACTACCCTGCTTTGCCTTCAGCGTTGAAATCTGCCCGGTAATTTTTTGTTCGCGCTCGGCATACATCTGCGCCAAATCTTTAATTCCTTTCTGCCCGAAATAACGAATCCATTTATTGTCTTCGGTGCGGGCAATGTGCTCCAGAATTTTTATTCCGGCATTAATCGTGTCATCAGAACATTTTTTCAGAAACTCGGTATACGTATTCGCAAACGAAACATTTTCCCATCCGCTCATCTTCTCCGAAAGTTTTACGAAGAAAGGATTGTTTGCATCGCTGCCGTGCGAAGAATAAATCTGCGCAACGCCCAGCAGCATGTCCATGCTTTTTTCCGTTTCAAATTGTTTGGCAATTTTCATTGCTTCTTTTTCATCTTTCTTTGCAAGCGCGCCAAGAGAAGATCCAGCAACGGAATAGGATTTGTCATTTACTGATTGGCGATAGAGCGGAGTCAGGTCATCGTCTGTATAATTATTCGCTAGTTGTTCAATTGCATGCGCCCTCACGGATGACTTAACATCGTTCTTTGCCAGTTCAACAAATTTTTCTTTAACTTTTGATTTATACTCTGCAGGAAGTTTTTCGGTCAGGTCAATTGCACGGTCGCGCAAATCAAAATTTTTATCGTTGAGCGCCATCACAATTACCTCCGCGGCTTCGGGAATACTCGCGAAGTTTGCACATTCTTTCAGCGCTTCCAGCCGGTCAGCATAGAGCGGGCAGTTTTTATACTCGAACGCGCGCTCCTGAACCGAAAGTTTTTCTTCCTTATTACAGAGTAAAGATTTTTCAGCGTCTACATTTACAAAATCGGGTTTATGCGCAAGCGGAAAAGAAAAATCTTCCATAGCATTTTCAACCCACACGCGCTTGCGTTCTTTTTTCCCATCGGCATAAAAATCTATGTCGAGCGGAATTCTGAACGTTCCGAATTTTTCCAAATCCTGCAACTGCTGAATGCGCACCAAATATTTTTTCGCAGTGTCATTGTACGCATGCTGAATCAAAATTTTCGGATGGCCGATTCCATAATACCATTCATTGAAGAACCAATGTAAATCTTCTCCGGTAACTTGTTCAAATGCCAAACGTAAATTATCCGCTTCCACCGAAGTGAATTTATTTTTCTCGAGATAAAGTTTGAGCGATGCAAAGAATGCATCATCGCCCACATATTTTCTCAGCATGTGAATCACCGCACCACCTTTATTATAAGAATGAGAATCGAACACATCATCCGGCTCGTTGTAATTGTAGCGGATAAGATGCTTTGGATTTTTCACTGCAGATGAAAGATACCCGCGCATGGATTCATAGCCGTGCTGGTCGGCAGCGTTTCTTCCATATTTATATTCTTCCCATAAATATTCTCCATACGTAGCAAAACCTTCGTTGAGCGTAATGTTCGACCACTGCTCGCAAGTTACATAATCACCAAACCAATGATGAAAGAGTTCGTGCGAAATCACATCTTCATAATCTCTGTCCAGATGCTCACGATCCGTCTGATTCAGAAATTCTCCGTGCAGCGTGGCGGAAGTATTTTCCATTGCGCCTGAAACATAATCGCGCACAACCACCTGCGAATATTTTTCCCAGGGATATGGCGTGCCGAGTTTGCTGGAGAAAAACTCAATCATCTCAGGCGTGTTTCCGAAAATTAATTTTGTGTATGGCTCATATTCTTTCTCCACATAATAATTCACATCCATATTTTTCCATTTATCTTTTACAATCTGATAATCTCCAATCGCCATCATGGTAAGATAGGGCGCAGAGGGAAGAGATTGTTTCCAGTAATCGGTGCGCGAGCCATCGGAATTTTTTTTGGAAGAAATCAAAAGCCCGTTTGAAAGCGTTGCAAAATTTTTATGAGCCGAATCAATAGTGATAAAAATTTCCTGAGTCATTCTTTCGTTCGGCTTGTCAATGGTTGGAAGCCAGCAGGAGTTTGATTCGGGTTCGCCCTGCGTCCAGAGTTCGGTGGGTTTGTTTTTTTCTTTTCCTAAGGGATTGATGAAATACAAACCTTTGTCAGAAGAAATTGCATTGCCTGTATGAGTTTCGCGCTCGTTTGGCTTTGCTACGTAATCAATAAAAAGCTTCAGCGTATCGTTTTTTGTGTATTCTTTGTCGAGAGAAATTTTAATTTGATTTTTATCATAGTCAAATTTCAGCGGCTGCGTTGGATTTTTCAGGAGAGAAACTTCCTTCACATCAAAACCTTTTGCATCAAGAATAATTTCTTTCGCGGGATAGAAATACGGTTTGAAAGTGATAGTTGCTTTTCCGTTCAGATATTGTTTTTCCCAGTTGAAACTTACTTCCAGTTTTGTGTGAAGAATGTCAATGGCTCGGGCGGAAGAAGGGTGGAACGGAATCGTTTCGGCTTTGTCGAGCGTGTCAGAATATTTCTGATAATATTGCTGCGCAACTTCATGCGATTTTCTGGAAGTAGTACAGGAAATAAATCCCAAAAGAAAAAAATAAATTACTGCTTTTTTCAGGTTCATAAATGGAGTGCAAATATGTAAGAAAAGTTTGGAGTGGAGAAATAATTAGGCGAGAAATATCAATTGACCTTGAGAATTTTTGCTACATAGGTTTTGCTTCCATCATCATTTGAACAAAAAACCATATAAACGCCTGAGCGTGCATTTTCTCCTTTAAAATTTTTTCCGTACCAGATTGCTTGCCCGCCCAGCGCTTTGGTTTGGTAAACAAGCATTCCGGTGATATCGGTAATTTTCACCACCGCATTTTCAATCAGACCCGTGATGGCAATGGGTCCTTCATAATCGGGGCGAACGGGATTTGGAAAAACATATACATCGGTAAAATCTTCGAGTCCTTGTGTGGCATCGCTGCGGTAAGAAATAATTCCTTCGGAAGTTCCGAAAAAAACTTCTCCTGTTTTAGGATGAATTACAATGGAAGTGATTTCATTGGAAAGAAGCGGGCTGTTATCGGCAGTGAAATGATTGATTTGCTGCGTGCCGTCTGCCGACATAAGATATACTCCGGAGTTTTGTGTTCCAATCCATTTCCGGTTGGCACCATCCACCGCAATGGCGGTTACTTCTTCTGTTTCGAGAAGCAGTTGCGTGTGCGTGTCCTGTTGAATAAAAATTTGCTGCGCCTTGCATCCGGTAGAAGAAAAGATCTGGTCGGCACAATAGAAAACCATTATTCCTTTATCGGTTCCCACCCAAATTTCTCCGTCATTGTCTTCCGCGAGACACAATGCATCGGTGGGAATATCGCTGTTGTTTCCGGAAATATTATTTACGCACGAAGGAAAAGAAAGATGAATTTTATTATCATCGCCTGTTCCCCATGTTCCGTTGTCATTAAACACAAGCATTCCTCCGCTGCGCGGAAGCACCATCCACTTCTGATTATTTTTTGTCACAATAATTTGACCTATGGTAGGAGTAGTTGCTGAAGGAGAAAAATTAAAGTTCTGCCAGGTTCCATCGGTTGCTTTGCGAACTACCAACGGGTTGGTGGCATAACAATTTGTAATCCATAAATTATTATTTTGGTCGAAGGTCATTCCGAAAATACCAACCCAGTGAAAAGTTGCATCGCCTCTCGATTGCAAACCGCTGGCTCCGGTGTTTGATTCATTCCATAAATTAACCAGCGCTCCGTTTTTAATTTCCACGATTCCCTGCCCGAGCGTTCCAAGATAAACATGTTCTTTATCAACCGGGTCAATGGCAACCGATACAATATCGCGCATGGTGTCAAGCGCAGCAATAACCGTTGTTCCAATTCCGGAAGTTCCTGTTGTGCTTGACCAGTTTTCGCTGCTGAATTTATATGCTTCTGCAAAATGAGAACTGCCTACCCATAAATCATTTCGGCTGCCGGGAGCGGTCCACAAATCGCCATTTGAGATTTGCATGGCATATACTTGTGATTTGTTTGGCCCGTTGGGGAAAAAATAATTTGTTCCGCTCCAGATTTGATAATTTTTTACAATACCGTAATTATGGTCGGCAATCCATGTTACATCGGAAACATTATTATCTATTATTGCCTGAAAAGGGTCAAGATTTAATCCGGTTGTATAACTGTTAATGCGTCCAAGCCAATTGAAGTTCAAGTCAAAAATATCGGTGGCGCCCGGATAAGGAATCAATAATTTATTGGCGCCAGTTTCTAATTTTCTTACAGGAAAAAATGAAGTGTCGAGCTTCAGAAAATGAGTCCATTGGGTGCCGTCATAAACATAGAGTGTATCGCATCCATAAATATTACAACTGTAAGGATGATTGTTCGCAATAATTTTTCCGGCAAAAGAAACAATGGTATTATACATTCCCTTCGGCAATAAAGAAAATTTTTGCCAGGAATTATAGTCGGCAAGGTTGGAAGAATTCCACGATGCGCGGTAAACACCCGAATCAGTGGCGGCATAAATGTAATTTGCATCGGAAGTAATATCGTGCACATTAATGTAGCCGCTGTTTTGCCCTATGTAATAGGAATCCCCGATTTCTTTTTTATCCAGATCAACCACCACAATTCCAAAACCGCAGGCGAGGTAAGCCAGCCCATTTATAAAGTAAATATTGTTAATGATTTTTTTGGCGGTAATTAATTTGCGCTTTATATCAGAAATGTTGTAAATATTTTTTCCCTGCACCAAATCAATGTTTGCATTTTTATAGGCAATAAGCAAGGTATTATCAAAGAAATTATATCGCAGCGCACTCACATCCACATCGGATAATCCGGAAACTTTTGAAAGCGTATTAAGTTCATACCGGTTTTTTTCCAGTTGAAACACCCCGCTTTCGCTGGCGCAATAAATCAAATCATTGCTTTGTGTAATGGAAATTCCTGCCTTGTAGGAAAGATGATTTCGCCATTGCCCGATGGCGAGTTGGCAGATTCCATCGCCTTCCATCAGAAAAAATAACAGCAAAAGCAAAAATGTGCAGGTTTTTTTCAAGGGCTTCATGCTTGGGTTAAAAGTAGCAAAGAAACTGGAACGAAAATTTTATTGCGATATTGTGTATGACTAAAATTTTTTCGAGATTTAATTTTATTTTTGCTTTATGAAAAATCTGCGCCCGTAGTTCAACGGATAGAATATTTGGCTTCGGACCAAAGGGTTGGGAGTTCGAATCTCTCCGGGCGCACTTTTATTTTTTCTCCTTCTTTCCCTTAGAAGCAATTTGGAACACCCGCGAAATATTAAATCCGAATTTATAACCACCATTTTTCCAGGAATCGGGTGACTTTGGAATAAAATAATTTTCCGTAATGCCTGCCGCATTGGTGAAGTTGAGATGGAACACATGCCCGCCCGTTTCAATTTCAATGCCCACAGCCAGCGGATTATAATAAGGATTGGCAGAATTATTTTTCCGATAGGAAGAACTCACATAAAAATAATCTGCAAGCAGGGAAAAACTCCGGCTGAGTTTCAAACGGATTCCTGCTCCCACTGCCAGCAAATCATTTTCATCCACCGCGCTGTTGTCGGGATTTACATTTGCAAGAACATAATTGCGGTGCGTATAGGAAGGAGTAATTGCCAGCGAAAACCAAGGCGCAAACTTGCGCGCCAGAATAATCTGCGTGGTGTACACCATTCTATGCGCGAACTTTTTATTGTCATTCACCCACAAAGAATCGGCACCGGAATATAATTGCGATTCGCTTTGAGGAGTGAGCGAAGCAATACTGTAAGCAGAAATGGAAAGAGGAATTTTGTTGTCGGTAGTTTGTTCCAGGAATCTGTATTTAATGGAGGCGTCAATATTTTCATCTCGCTTGCTCCGCCCTACTCCAACTTGCAAATGATTTGTAATGCCGTAATCAAAAGAAATGCGCACATCCGAAATTGCATCCCATCCGTAAAGCGTGTGAACTCCTCCTCCGCTTGCCGAACCAATATTTCCGAACCGGTGAGTAATCCGGAAATCCAGTTCGCCTGCTCCAACCGTTTGCGGTGTTTGCATGCTGATTACTTTAAGCGTTTTGAAAGTGGCGGTTACTTTGTTTACAGACTTATCTGGCGTGCTGGTGCTGTCAAGCATTTTCAGCAAATCATCTTGGGAAAACAAAGGAATAAAAAACAAAAAACAAAATATAAAGAGGAAAAATATTTTCATAGAAAATTATTTTTTAGGATTGAATTCCGTTAAGGTGGAATTAATTTTCGTTTCAACTATTTCGGCAATGTTCTGAGTTACCAGCGAAGGAATTTCAATGTTATGGTCTTTGAGCGCAACCGGAAATTTACTGTCAATGGTAATTTCTCCGCCTTTCACAGTAATTGTTCCCGGAATGGTGCGTTCTTTTTCCACTCCGTGAATATTTAATTTACCCGTTACGCTTACTTTATACACTCCGTCTTTTTTATAATCAATGGTATCTTTAATTTTTCCGGAGAAGGTTGCATACGGAAATTTATCACTCTCCATGTATTTTTCGTTGAAATGTTCCTGCATTAATTTTTTTTCAAACTCAAAACCTTTGATGGTAACTTTCACGGCAATTTCATTCTTGGCGGTGTTCAGCATCACCTGTGCTGATTTACTGGTGGCAGCAATGTCTTCAATGGGCCCGTGAGAAAAAAAACTTATCTCATAACTTTTTCCTGTATAGATTTGCGCCCGGCAGAAAAAAGAAAAAAACAAAGTTGCGGCAAGAAAAAATAATTTTATTTTCATAGAATTAATTTGTTTTAATTATTAGGAGCACCTGCTTGCAGCCAGCAACTTATTTTATCCCTTTGTGTTTGCGGAAGCGGCCCTGCTTGCGGCATCCATCCATTAACATTGCCGTCAATCACCCGCGCTTGTATTCTTCCAGCATCCGCTTTGGCTTTAACAAGCGCGTAGGTGGTAAGGTCATATCCGGAATAATTCCCGGCTGACGGATTGTGGCAGCCCGGATTTATACAACTCGTTTGAATAATTGGCTGTATGCTTTTCGTCCAAGTAATCGTATCGCAAAAGCCCGGAGGTGTTACATTTTGAATTCTCGGAAGAGGACCGACATCCTTCACACATGAATTCTGCAAAACGAAGAAAAGGATAACGAACAATGCGAAAAGTATTTTCTTCATAGATAAATAATGGAGTACAAATATAAAAATTTACCTCAAAGAATTTTTATTAAACATAATTCATTCCATTCCGAAACGCATTTTGTCTAATTTTGCTTCCTATGCCAAAAGCCGATAATTTCCAGTATCACGATTACTATTTGGTTGATGAATTATTGACCGATGAACAAAAACTCGTTCGCGAAACCGCGCGCGCATGGGTGAAAAAAGAAGTTTCGCCTATAGTGGAAGATGCCTGCCAGAAAGCGCAGTTCCCGAAGCAATGGATAAAAGGGTTGGCAGAAATCGGAGCGTTCGGTCCGTACATTCCGCACGAATACGGAGGCGCTGGTCTCGACCAGATTTCTTACGGGCTCATCATGATGGAACTCGAGCGCGGAGATTCCGGTTTGCGTTCAACCGCTTCGGTTCAGAGTTCGCTTGTGATGTACCCGATTTTTTCTTATGGAAGCGAAGAGCAGAAAAAAAAATATTTACCCAAACTTGCTTCAGGAGAAATGATGGGATGTTTCGGTTTGACCGAACCCGACCACGGCTCGAATCCGAATGGAATGATTACAAACTTTAAGGACAAAGGCGACCATGTGATTCTGAACGGAGCCAAGATGTGGATTTCAAATTCTCCGTTTGCTGATATTGCAGTGGTATGGGCAAAGAATGAAGCAGGAGAAATTTGCGGATTGGTTGTTGAACGCGGAATGAAAGGATTCACCACTCCTGAAACACACGGCAAATGGTCACTTCGCGCGAGCGCAACAGGTGAATTAGTTTTCGATAATGTAAAAGTTCCGAAAGAAAATATTTTTCCGAAAGTGAAAGGATTGAAAGGTCCGCTCGGATGTTTAAACTCCGCGCGCTACGGAATTTCATGGGGAGCGATTGGCGCTGCGCTGGATTGCTACGATTCAGCTTTGCGATATTCCAAAGAAAGAATCCAGTTCGGAAAACCGATTGCATCGTTTCAACTCACGCAGAAAAAATTAGCTGAAATGATTACCGAAATCACCAAAGCACAATTACTCTGCTGGCGATTGGGAACTTTGAAAAATGAAAACCGCGCAACGCCTCAGCAAATTTCCATGGCGAAAAGAAATAATGTGAACATGGCTTTGCAGATTGCAAGAGAAGCACGGCAGATTCACGGAGCGATGGGAATCACCGGAGAATATCCCATCATGCGGCACATGATGAATTTAGAATCGGTTATAACTTACGAAGGCACGCACGATATTCATTTGCTCATTACCGGCTACGACATAACAGGCATCAGCGCGTTTGAATAAAAAATTTTCATGGAGTATGTAAAGAAAAAAAATTCCTGCTTTCTTCTTGTTTTGTTTTCATTTTCTTTTTCTCATTCGCAATACCGCGGCTACGATTCTTTGCTTCGAATTATTAATAATCATTTGGAAGACGATACAGTAAAATTGGAGATGCTCGCAAGAATCACGGATAACTGCCCATCCAATGAAGCGGCTATGCAACATGCAAACAACGGACTTGCGTTATCTCAAAAACTTCATCACAAAAAATTTTCTATCCGCTTTACACATATTATCGGAAATGTTTTTTATAACATGGGCAATTACGCAAAGTCGCTCGAATATTATCTGAAAGAAGAAAAACTGATTGAGCCGGGCGATAAGCGAAGATTAACTTCTGTTTACAATGGATTGGGAAATGTCTATTCCGCCATGCAGAATTATGACAAGGCAATTGAATATTACAGAGAAGGAATTGTCGTTCTTGATTCAATGGGATCTAAGTATATCAGAAACCATTCTTCATTTTACAATAACCTCGGGCTCGCTTACTTCTCTAAAAAAAATTATAACGAAGCGGTGAACTATTTTTTGAAAGTTATTAAACTGGAGGATGGTCCCTATGCAACAGGCGATGCATACAGCAACACAGGCGATGTGTATTTTGAGCGCAAAAGTTTCGGCACTGCAATTGAATATTATAAGAAAGCGCTGTCTTTATTCGAGCAAATGGGAATGAGCCAGCGGGTTTCAAGCGCTTATAACAATATCGGAAAGGTGTGCCTTGCGCAAAATAATTTTACAGAGGCGGAACAATATTTCACGCAGGCAATTGAAAAAATAAAAGGCACCGCCAATGAAGTTTTGCTTGTGAGTTACGATGGTCTTTCAAAAACAAATGCCGGGCTGAATAATTATAAAGATGCGTATGAATATCATAAAAAATATTCTGACTTAAAAGATACCATTCTCAATGCTGAATCTTCCAAGCAAATTGCCGAAATGCAAACCAAATACGAAACCGAAAAAAAAGAACAGCAGATAAATTTATTGAACAAAGACAAAGAACTTCAGGACGCACAACTTAATCGTCAGAAAATAATTATATGGACAGTTGCCGGAGGATTTTTAATTGTGTTGGTGCTTTCCGTTTTCATTTTCCGCGAGAGGAAAAAATCAGAAAAACTTTTGTTGAATATTCTTCCCTTTGAAACCGCGAGAGAATTAAAAGCAAAAGGCAAAGCATCTCCACGTTATTATGAAAATGTTACTGTCATGTTCACTGATTTCAAGGGATTCACCACCATTGCCGAAAAACTTTCTGCGGAAGAATTAGTTTCGGAATTAGATTTCCTTTTCAAGAAGTTTGATGAAATAATTTCTAAATATAACATTGAAAAAATAAAAACAATCGGAGATTCTTACATGTGCGTCAGCGGATTGCCAACTCCAAATTCAAATCATGCAGGAGAAATTGTAAAAGCAGGATTAGAAATTCAAAATTGGATGATTGGACAAAATGGAAAATGGAGTTTGCGAATAGGAATCCATTCAGGAGCAGTAACCGCAGGAGTAGTTGGAGATAAAAAATTTGCTTACGATATTTGGGGAGATACAGTGAATACAGCATCGCGCATGGAATCATCGGGCGAGGCGGGTAAAATAAATATTTCGGGTGCAACGTACCAAATCCTTCAAGGTTTTGAAAACCTTGAAGGATTAGTATTCGCCCACCGCGGAAAAATCCCTGCTAAGAACAAAGGAGAAATTGAAATGTATTTTATTGACCGCGTATGAAAAAAGTTTTTTCCATAGTTGTGTTTTTGTTTTTCTGCCTTATTTCTTTTTCGCAAAAAGGCAAAGAATATTTATTGATTGATTCCATTAATTACAGTTCGCTCTCTTCTGCTGATAAGCACGCTCTTGATTCGCTTCTTCCGATTTATCATAAGGCAACGCACGATACAGCGCGCTTAAAAATTTTAGCAGCAATTCCCGAACTTACCAACGATGAAACCGTTTGGCCAAAATACAACCGTCTTCTTTTCAGCATGTCAAAAAAACATCTGGAAGACACCGCCTCGCTCAGCGAAAAAGAAATAAAGACATATAAAAAATTCCTGGGGCAAGCATTTCAGAATTTCGGATACGAAGCGGATTTTCTGAATGGCGACATAAAAAAAGGAAAGGAGTATTCTGAAAAAGCATTGGCGCTGCAACTTCAGGCGGACGATAAAACAGGCGCAGCCACAACGCTTGGGAATATCGGACTTACTTACTATGAATCCGGTGACATCGTTCGTTCGCTGGAATATTTTTTCAAGTCATTAAAACTGCAGGAAGAAGTTCATGATAAAAACGGAATGGGATATGCCCTGAACAACATCGCCACCTCTTACCTTGCGCAGGGTGATACTTCCAAAGCCATGGAGTACATGCAAAAAAGTTTGAACTGCCGCGCGGAAACAAAAGACAAAAGAGGATACGCCATTACGCTTGAAAACTTAGCGGGCTTATTCCGCAGGCAGGAAAAAATTGATACTGCCTTGAAATGTTTTATGAAAGGTTTAAGCATCTGGAAAGAGTTGGGAGAAAGACAAGGCATAGGTTATTCGTATCAAAATCTTGGGGCTTTGTATTTATTACTCGCAAATAATAAACACGATTCGGGCTTGGCGGCTGCGGATTCATTGTATCCAGTGGCAATGAACTATTTTCAAAATGCTTTGGAACTTTATGAAATCTGCAAGTTCAAGCAAGGGCTTGCCACGGTTCTTGCAAACATGGGTAATTGTTATTTCGCACAAAATAATCTTTCCCGCGCGGAAGAAGCCGGCATGCGTTCATTGAAAGAGGCGCAGCAAGTTGGCTATACGGAAGCCATCGCCAATGCTGCCCGGCTGCTGTATCTGATTTATCGAAAAGAAAATAAATGGAGCGAGGCGCTGAAGATGCACGAGTTAAACATACAAATGCGCGATAGTATTTTTAACCGGGAAACACAAAAATCCACTTTCAAGCAACAAGCAAAATATGAATACGAAAAGCAGCAGGCATTAAAAGATGCAGAACATCAAAAAGAACAGGCAATAGCGGAAGAAGAAAAAAAGCGACAAAAAATAATTTCCTGGTCTATTGCAGTAGGGTTAGTGCTCGTTGCCGCATTTGCAATTTTTATTTCCAACCGTTTGCGAATTACTCACAGGCAGAAACAAATCATCGAACAGCAGAAAAAAATTGTTGACCAGAAAAACAAACACATCACCGACAGCATTAACTATGCAAAACGAATTCAGGATTCCATTCTTCCTTCAAAAACAGAATTTGAAAAACATTTTTCCGATTATTTTATTTTTTTTCGACCGCGAGAAATTGTAAGCGGAGATTTTTACTGGCTTTCATCACAAAATGAAAAAACAATTCTCGCCATTGCCGACTGCACGGGGCATGGAGTTCCGGGAGCATTTATGAGCATGATAGGAAACACCCTGTTGAACGAAATTGTGAATGAAAAAAATATTTTTCAACCGGCTGAAATTTTAAATCATCTAAACGAAGGAATTATTCACGCGCTTCACCAGGAATCCCGCTCACAGGATGACGGGATGGATATTTCTGTTTGCCTCTTTGATAAAGAAAAAAATAAAATCACTTTCGCAGGAGCCAATCATTCCATGTATTTTGCACATACTAATCTGCTGCAGGAAATTAAAGGAGATATTTATTCCATCGGAAGCGCTTTCAGCAAAAAAGATTTTTCTTTCACGCAGAAAGAAATGCCGGTTCCTGAAAATACAACCTTGTATTTTTCCACCGATGGATTTTCTGACCAGGTAGGAGGAGTGCATGGGAAAAAATTTCTTGTAAAGCAAATGCAGGAACTGTTGGTGCGCATTTCACCGCTGGAAATAAAAGAGCAGGAGGAAAAAATCAAAAGCGCATTTGAAGAATGGAAAGGAAGCCGTGCACAGTTAGACGATGTGCTGGTGGCGGGAATAAAAATCTGATTATTCCGAAACAAATTCAACCGGCACGGTAGTCATTTTTGAAAACCGTTCGCCCGAAGAAAGCATATCCGTATCATCCGCATCGTGGTGCCAGTAAATTTTCACTTTTGATTTATTTGCCACTTCTTCCAGCATTGAAATGATTCTGAAAATTTGTTTTGCAGAAGCCGTGTTGTAATACTGAAACTTGAAATGAAAATTTGTTCCTGTGTTTGGCGCAGCCGCGTATTTATTCAGCCATTCGAGCACAGGCGCATAAAAAGCAATTGCATCTTCGGGATGCGACCATCCGGAGATTTCAAAAATTCCCCTGTTGCTGTCGAGCATAACTCCGGGCGTAACATTTTCCTGAGGAAGAATCTGAATGGGTATCATGATGATTGTTTTACTTGCAATTTTTTTTAATGCTGTCGTAAATTTTAAAATAACCCAACTCGCCTGCTTTGCTCCAGTCGGAACACGCGCCTTTTTTATCGCCCGACAGAAACTTGGCAGTTCCCCGCTGCGCGAATGCCTGGTAATCTTTGGAATTAAATGAAATCACTTTTGAAAAATCGTTGATGGAATTTTTATAATCCTTCAGGTTCATATACGAAAGCCCGCGGTTAAAATAAGCATCGGAAAAATTATTGTCCAGTTCAATCGCTTTTGAAAAATCTTCTATAGAGCCATAGTAATCCTCTAATTTTGCTTTTACTTTTCCCCTGCCCTTGTATTCTTTTGCTTGCTTGTCGTTCAACTCAATTGCCTTGTTGTAATTGAGCATGGCTTTTTTAGTTTCATTCATAATTGAAGAAACTTCGGCAAGATAAAAAAACGCTTCCGGATTTTTTGGATTGAGTTCCACCGCCTTGTTCAGTTCCACTTCTGCGCCTTCATAATTTCCGAGGTTGAACTGCGCAATGCCGCTCTTGAGCGAACCGGCTGAATCAACTGCCTGCGCAGAAGAATGCACCGCACACAACGTACATTGTACAATTAATGCAATCGCTGTAGTTGTTTTTTTCATCTTTAAAAAGGCAAATCATCATCGGGAGTAGGCACAAGTGTTTCGTTAGTAAAGTTCGGTTCAGAAATATTTCCGGCAGAAGGAGCGCTTGCGGCTTTTTCAATTTTGAATACATCGAGCGAATTAAAAAATTTTATTTCTCCCTGCGGATTTCTCCACTCTCTTCCCTTCAATTGAAAGTGCACGGTGATTTCATCGCCCACGTTTGAGTTTTCGATGAGCGAACATCTGTCCTGCGTAAGTTGAAATAAAATAGTTTGAGGATAGGAAGGAGAATTATCTGTAAGCACGAATTCTCTTTTTCGGAAACGGTCTGAAACTTTTTGTTCGTTTCCTTTTACTTTGATAAATCCGGTGTAGGTAAGCATATCTTGAAAATTTGAGTGTTGCTGTTTGAGAACTCAAATATACAAATGTGTATCTCTCCTGCAAATAAATTTATCCTACGGCTCATCCGACAAGAGAACCTTCCATGCTTCTTCCACCTTTCCTTCGTCAAGTAATTTTTTGGCAAGCGAATGAATTTCTTTTTCGGAAGAAATATGTTGAAGATGTTCCTTTTTATACGCAAGCACTTCTTCTTTCGCAGGAAGTTTATCTGCATTTCCCAACTGCCCGAGATTATTTCCTGTAAGCACGGTGCTGTTGCGGATTTTTTCAGGTATCGAATCCACTCCTATTCCATGCTGAACAGATGGCTTTGTCACTTCAAACAAGGCATGCGCTGCGCGCACATACCAGTTGCCGCCCGCTCTTCCCACCAAATCAATTTTATGCTGGTCAATGAAATTTTTTTCATTCAGAATTGTTTCGCTCACGTGCAGGAGAACAATTTCGCATACCACTAAATTTCCCGCTCCCGGATTTTTTCCCAGTTCAATCACTTCTTTCACGGTGCACTCCATTTGCACGGGCGATTCTTTCACGCGGGGCGGTTTCACTTTTTCCGAAGGCAGCATGGTAAATCCTGATTTTACAAATTCATTCACGCCTTTGGGATATTCCGTGCTGGAAAGAGATGCCTGATGCACCATGTCATACGTTACCACATTCACCACCGCTTCGGGAACTTCGAGCACATTGTCGTGCGTGTGCTTCGTTACGTTGGTTCTTCCGCTGCGCGCAGGAGAAAAAACCAAAATGGGCGGATTGGAACTGAAAGCATTGAAAAAACTGAACGGGCTGAGATTTACATTTCCGTTTTTATCTATGGTGCTGACAAACGCCACCGGGCGCGGAGCAATGGCGTGAACCAAATAGCCCTGCAAGGCGGCAACAGAAAGTTGGTTGGGGTTGAGCGTGAGCATGAAATCTTCGAAAAGCGAATGAATGCGAATTTACGAAAATAGGAAATGGTTTTATTGCCCGACAGTTTTCTAATCCGCTGAAAATGCTGGAACAGTTTTTTCGTATTCTTCCGTATGAAAAAAATTTACTGTTTCGGGGTTTTCATTTTGCTTTCTTTCTTCTCACATCGCTGAAGTTCAAAAAAGAAATTGCAAAAAACATTATGCTTGCCACCAAAGCCGATTTCTTCAGCAACTATTTGAAAAACCCGCAGAACATTGTGGTGAACTGGGATTTTTTACTGAGTATGAAAGTGAACAACTACGTGGCGGCAAGCATCAGCGCTTCTCTTCTTTACGATAACGATATTCCGGTTGCGCTGTTCAGCGATGCGGGGGGAATAAGAACTCAAACCGGCACGGGACCCCGAACGCAGTTTAAAGAAATTCTGGCAGTGGGTTTTTCGTATAAGTTTTGAAAGGGAACATAAAACGGCTTTTCCATAGTACGCTATAGCGAATTTATAGTAAACTATAGCGAATTTATAGTAAACTATAGCGAATTTATAGTAAACTATGGCGAATTTATAGTAAACTATAGCGAATTTATAGTAAACTATAGCGAGTTTATAGTAAACTATAGCGAATTTATAGTAAACTATAGCGAGTATATAGTTTACTATAAATACGAAAAACCGCAATTTTTTATCAAAAACAAACAATTTAATATCCCAGCACCTGGTCTCCTTTCTGGGCTTTCACATCCACGGCATCGCGCAAGCCGTTGCCCAGCATGACAAACGCCAGCACCATGAGCATGATGGCAAGCCCGGGAATGATGGCAAGATAAGCGGCATCGGTGGTAATGTAAGGTCGGTGCTCGCTGATCATGGCTCCCCACGAAGGCGTTGGCGGCTGCGCGCCCAATCCGAGAAAACTCAAGCCCGCTTCAATCAGAATGGCGTTGGCAAAATTATCGGCACAAATCACCGCCATGGGTCCTAAAATATTGGGAAGCACGTGGCGGAAAATCAAACGGGCATTGGTAAAGCCCAGCGCCCTGCCCGCTTCAATGAATTCCTGTTCGCGCAGCGCAAGGGTTTGCCCGCGCACCACGCGCGCCACATCCACCCACATGGTTAATCCCACCGCAATGAACACCTGCACCAAACCTTTTCCGAGCACCAGCGTAATGGCGATCACCAGCAGCAGCGTGGGAATAGACCACACCACGTTGACAACCCACATGATTACATCATCAATCCACCCGCGGAAAAAACCACCGGTGGCGCCTATGACAACTCCAATCACCAGAGAAATTAAAACCGAAATCAATCCCACCGTAAGCGAAACCCGCGTGCCGAGCAGCAGGCGGCTCAGCAAATCTCTTCCCAGCCGGTCGGTGCCGAGCCAGTATTTTCTTGAAACAATATTTTCTTTTTCCAACTGCACGCGAAGTTCTTCAATGGGGCGGCTGATAATGGAAGAATCTCCCACCTGGTAAAATTCAAGCAGCCCGCGGCTGGAATAACTGGTGAAGGGGCGGTTGTAATCAATGGGATAAATTACATCGGCAAGATTGAAACGGATTTGCGGGCCGTTGTTCGGGTCGGAGCCGGTGTATTGTTCCACCACAATATCGTTTTCTTCAAAAAAATAATCGTACATGGGAATGAGGCGGTAATTGTTCGGTTCGCCTTCCTGCATGCGGGTAAAAAATCCGGCATCGCTGCCCTGCTCGTTCTTCCGCACTTTCAGAAATTTCATTTCAAAGCCGGGCTTCTTGATGTTCAGTTCGGGGAATTGCAGATTGCCGTTGGGAGTGGAATCGGGCGTAATGAGATAACCGAGCAGCGCAATCACCACCGAAATTCCAATCACCGCCAGACCGAGCATGGCAGAATTATTCCTCTTCAGCCGATGCCACATCATGGCAGAAAAAGAATACGAAGAGCGCTTGCGGTTGATGAAAGCCATATCAGGATTTTCTTTCCTTCCAGGAATAATTGGTGAATGGAGAAATTAATCCGAGCGCGGAAACATACACGGGATACAAGAGCGATGCCGCAATAAATAAAAGCGGGTAGACCTTTTTACCGAAGAAAGAAGAAGCGGAATGATACATCATATAATCAATCGCGCACTTTATGAAAAGCGTTGCAATCAGGGCGAAAGCAAATTTAACATTTATGATGAAAAGCATTGCTGAAAGAAAAATGAAAAAGTTTGCTCCAAAAACAAGAATGGCAGTCAGCGTGATATGGCTGAAACCATATAAAAAAGTTTTTGATGCCCACCGTTTCCGCTGGCGAAGCGCACCGGAAAAATTTTTCTCTGCAAGAGTAATCACCACTGCTTCGTTTGATTTCAGATATTTTATTTCTCCGGAAAAAAATTTGTGAAACTTCAGCAGGAGAAACATGTCATCGCCCGTTAACGTTTTTTCCATTCCTTCAAAACCATTCACTGCATCAAAGGCGTTTTTTTCATAGGCGAGATTCGCTCCGCTGCAAAGAACGGGAAGATGATAATAAAGCGAACCGCACGCGCTTGCCGCAAGCGCAAGCATTTCCTGTGATTGAAGTTTTTCAAAAAAGTTTTTTTCTTCTTTAAGTAAAACAGGTGCGACAATCATTTTTGGTTTTTCTTTTTCGTAAAATGCCGCTATGGATTCGAGCCATCTCTCGCCCATTTCGCAATCGGCATCGGTGGTGATGATGAATTGTCCGGCTGCGTGTTTGATTCCTTCCGCAATGGCAGATTTTTTTCCTTCCTTCCCGGCAGGGAGTTCTGTGAATTTAATATTGGAAACTTTTTGCGCGGAAATAAATTCTGCCGTTCGGTCGGTGGAATGGTCGTTCACAATAATGATTTCAAAATGAGAAGATGGATAGGTTTGTTTTACAAGACAAGAAAGAAGTTTCAGAATGTTTTGTTCTTCATTGCGCACGGGAACGATGATGCTGACGATGGTTGATGTCCCGATCATCGGGAGATGGTTGAGGGTTGATGGTTTCAACAATAAACTCTGAGTTTTTTTCCAACCAATTAAATAAAAAATCAGCAGCAAAACATACGCTCCGCAAACAGCAAATGTTAGTAAATAAAAAATACTCATGAATGTTCTTCGTTAAGCCAATTATATCTTTACAAATGTATTTATACTACAAGAATGGATAGCAGGAAGAATGGAATGATGGAATATTGGAAGAATGAAAAGCCACCCTTCCAATATTCCATTCTTCCAATCTTCCATTTAATTTAATGAAGCAGGACAAAATCATACTCGGCATTGACCCCGGAACAAACATCATGGGGCACGGAACCATTCACCTGCTGGGAAAAGAAATGAAATTGCTCGGAGCAGGAATTATTTCGCTGCAGAAAATAAAAGACCACCCGCTCAAACTGAAACGGATTTTCGAAGGCACCATTGAACTGATTGAAATGCACAAGCCCGATGAACTTGCCATTGAAGCGCCCTTCTTCGGAAAAAATGTTCAATCCATGCTCAAACTCGGAAGAGCGCAGGGCATTGCCATGGCAGCAGCGATTGTGCGCGGCATTCCGGTTTTCGAATACTCGCCCAAAAAAATAAAACACTCCATCACCGGAAACGGAAATGCATCAAAGGAACAAGTGGCTGCCATGCTTCAAAAACTTCTGCTGATAAAAAATCTTCCGCATTATTTAGATGCCACCGATGCATTGGGCGCTGCGGTGTGCCATTACTTTCAATCCAGCACGCAAGCGATGCAAAATAATTCTGTGAATGGAAAAAAGAAATTTTCAGGATGGAAAAGTTTTCTGGCGGAAAACCCCGGGAGAAACATCAGCGCGAAAAGACAATCACTTTAACTGCCCGCGAATTTTTTTTGCAATCTCTTCCATTTCTTCCTTGGGCAAATTTAATTTGGGGCGCGAAAAATTTATGTCGCTTACGTTATTAATAGGAATAAGATGAATATGCGCATGCGGAACTTCCAATCCAAGCACCGCCACTCCTATTCGTTTACAGGGAATTGCTTTTTCAATCGCTCTCGCAACTTTTTTTGAAAACAACTGCAAGCCCGCGAACTCTTCGTCTTCAATGTCGAAAATATAATCGGTTTCCTTTTTCGGAATCACCAGCGTATGCCCTTTTGCGAGCGGAAACACATCGAGAAAAGCAAGATAGTTTTCCGACTCTGCAATTTTATAGCAGGGAATTTCCCCTTTAACAATCTTTGAAAAAATGGAAGCCATTTGCTATCGGCTGATTTCAAGAATTTCAAAAGTCATTTTTCCGGCAGGAACAATTACATCGGCTTTGTCTTTCACTTTCTTTCCGAGCAGCCCTTTCGCAATGGGAGAGTCCACAGAAATTTTTCCTTCCTTCAAGTTGGCTTCTGTTTCGGGAACAATCCAGTAGGTCAGAATTTTCCCTAAGCCATTTTTAATTTTCACTTTCGAAAGAATGGAAACTTTTGAATTGTCGAGTTTGGATGCATCCACCACTTTTGCATTGCGGATGATTTCTTCGAGTTTTGAAATTTTCATTTCCAAAAGACCCTGCGCATCTTTTGCAGCATCGTATTCGGCATTTTCGGATAAATCGCCTTTGTCGCGCGCTTCGGCAATTTGTTTTGAAATGGCAGGGCGTTCTTTCGTTTTCATCTGGTGGAGTTCTTGCTCCAATTTCTTAAGCCCTTCTTTTGTAATATAACTTTGAGACATGGGAGAAAAATTTACAAAGGTTATTGAGTAAAAAACCCCCCGATACTTTTCTGCATCGAGGGGATGAACAAAGGTAAGAAAATATTTTTAGGTTATAAACTCATGCGCAGTCCAATGGTATGCGTACCGTTAAACGGATTGGTGGCGCGGTATCCGTAATCCAATCCGAAGGTGGAGCCCTTTTCTTTATTAATGGGAAGTTCCACCGTGAATCCCGCACTGAAGCCGGTGAAGGCAGTGGTGCGAATAGGCGGATCTGCTGTATTATCTTTATTCCTGATTCCTTTCTCAATAAGGTAGCCCGCGCGAAGCATCAGGAAAGATTTAAAACCATACTCCACGCCAACTTTCTCCTGGTCTTTTCCAAAGGAGTTTGAAGTGAAGGTTGCCGCCAATGTGATGCGGTGCATTTTGCTGGCGCTGTCGCCTCCCAGATAAAAATCATGCGCGCCTCCCATGTTTAACTGCGAAGGCATTTCATACGCATCGGAACGGCTTGAAACCACATGGTCGAGCCCGCTTACAGTTCCGTTCACAGAAGTTTCGCGGAAAGAAAGCCCGTCACCGGAGAATCGCATTTTGGAGCCCACATTCTTCAGCGATATTCCAAACTTGGTGCTGTTCATTTTTCCGGTCACATACTGAATGCCGGCATCGAGCGCTGCGCCTGCGGCTTTGGCGTTGGGAATGGCTTCCTGCAATACTTTTAAATTCATTCCGCCAAAAATATGGTCGGTAAATGCTCTTGCGTAAGATGTATTAATGTTGATGATAGAGATTTTAAAATTACCCAATCCTCCTTCGGGAAGGTCATAGGTGGTAACGGGAATGTCACCGAAATTCATGGACATGATGCCCACTCCCAGCACACCCGAAGTGCCCACGTGCTGTGAAAACCCGAAGGCATTTAAACCGATTCCGCTTCCGGATAAATAATTGGTGTGCGCGAAAAGCAATTCGGTTTTTTTGGTGAAAGCGGTTCCCGCAACATTCAGGAATTGCGCTTCCAGTCCGTGTGCGCCCGCCATGTTGGCATCTGCCCATCCCGAATTTCTTGCCCATGGATTGATGAGCAATTCGGAGGCGCCTGCCTGTCCGGCTCTGTCGGGGTTTCCTGCGAAACTGTATCCGCTGAAAAATACTCCGGCAAAAATTGCTGTCAGAAGTTTTGTAGTGTGCTTCATATTTATTTTCTTTATTACGATTCTTTTTTATTTGTTAAGAATAATTTTCTTTACGCTCTTGTTGTTTTCCGACCTTACTTCGAGCAAATAAATTCCTGCGGGATAATTGCTGAGATTGAAAGTGAATTTTGCAGGAACCGAAACAGTTTCTTTTGTCTGGGAAATTGTTTCGCCCATGATATTGTAAAGTTTCAGGGTTACGTTGCCTAAGTCATACGCATTAATGTGAACGAAAATATTGTCGGTGGTCGGATTCGGATAAACGGAAACCATGTCTTCCTGAATAATTTCTTCTACTCCTGTTCCGCCCGCAATATCCACATCATCAATGTAGAGATTGTTCTCATAATTACTGATGTTTACAAACCTCACCATTAACTGCGGTTTATTGGTTGGCAGCATAACCGTGTCCTCCATCCATTCATTTCCAAATGGCTCAAACGGAACCGTGCTGAATGCTTTAGCGGCAGTAACCAGTTTATTTGAACCGGATGCTCCGTACTTTTTATAAACCTGCGTCCATGTTGCGCCTGTATCGGCAGACCATTCAATCACCAGCGTATCTGATTTGGCATTGGGACTGCTGGGGTCGGTATAAAGTTGATATGCTCTCCAGAATGTCAGCATGGGAGCATTGCACAGCATGGGTGTGATGAGATAATCTTTTGAGCCGATGGTAGTGTCGGAAAAATTATTCATGTAAATGGCACCTGCACCGAGATGAGGATTTTTAATAGTATTAGTAATAGCCCATGATATATCATTGTCAGGGTTGCTGGTGTTCCAGCCAAAAGGAAAATTTGCCGGGTCGTTAAATCCTTCCATCAGCGGATTCAGCCCGTTGATGGTAACGTTTATGGTATCGAAAGTCACACAACTCATCGTATCGGTAACTTTTACTGAATACATTCCGGAAGATAACACTGTAATCTTCTGGGTAACTTCTGTAGTTGACCATGCATATTTATATCCTTTGCCTGCACCGCCTGCATCAAGCGTAACTGCTCCGCAGGTTGTAACATCGGGTCCGAGATTAACAACAGGAGGATTGGGATTAATGGTAACAGTAACACTTGCCGTACTGTTTCCGCAGGAGTTATAGGCAACTACCCAAAAACTTCCGGAAGCATTTACAACAAGTGTCTGCGTGGTTGCGCCTGTGGACCAAACATAGGTAGCGCCCATATTGCCTGCATCGAGCGTAACGCTTCCTCCGCATTGAACAACATCTCCTATGCTCACCATCGGTGGCGCATTCACATAGAAAATTCCCGTCATTCCCATTCCCACATGATAATCGCATTGATAGGTAAACGTATCAACCGATGCAGGAATAAATTCAAATTTATCTCCGGGAGTAGTCATATCAGGTGAAACAACATTAACAGGATATGTAATATGCACGTTGTGCGTGTTTGCCGCACCAGCGTCATAAACAAAACGAATGGTATCGCCCAAACATAAACTCAATGAGTTTGGCATAAACAGATTGTCCTTCACCCAAACTGTATCGGCAGTTGCATGGGCGCGCAAAGAGAAAGACAAAGAAAACGCGGTGATGAGCGACAGGATTGTTAAAACTTTTTTCATAGTATAAAATTATTTTTTTATTGCTGCTGTCATTTTTATATTAGAATGAACCAACGTCTAAGGGTCTCATGATACCAAACCATTTCAGTATTTTTTCTCCCACGCCCGGCACTTCAATATGAATAATGTAAACCCCGCTCGAGATAGGTGTGCCTGCATTGTTTTTCAAATCCCAGTATCGCGAGCCGTCCCACGTAGAGAGCGCATTGCTTTTTACTTCCGAATCAAATGCCGGATGCGGATCATACGCTTCTCCTTTTTTGATTCTCCGTATCAGCGTTCCGCCAAGATTATAAATGGAAATGGTGCATTGCTCGGGAAGATTCGTTATAAGAATTTTTGTTTCCACTCCTTTTGTTTCATAGCCGGAATAGGCATAATACGGATTGGGAACCACGTTGATTAAATCAAGCGCGCTCACAGCCGAATCGTTCAGGTTGGTATGCGTGGCAATGCCATCGGTGCTGAATGTGTACATGGGCAAATTCCTGTTCTGCCCAAAGGCGGTGGATGCCGTATCGGCAATTATATTTTTAGTGCCTACGACTGTAAGGGCGGGCGAGTAGCCGATTTTATATGATTTAGCCACTCTCAGCCGCACGGTAACATCCGATTCAAGCAAACTATGCCCGGAATTCAGCAGTGGAATATTCACCCACATGGCATCGCGGTAAATATCCTTCAACTGCGGATTAGCAGGTTGCCCATTATTCAATCCCATAGTAGTTCTTATTTGTTTACACCCATCGTACCGGGGAACAGTAATGGTTTGAACAGATGAAACATCTCTGTTATGTCCGAAAATATATATGTAATGGTATCCTCCAAACAAAGCCGGGTCTGTTCCGGATGCTTGTTTTCCCATTGCCCAGGGAGCAGAACCATATTTGGTTGAAGTGGGATTCCAAGTCATGTCGGCTCCGTTCTGGTTAAAGTCATACGCAGAGAATGAGATAACACTGGCAACCGCACCGCTTGTGCCACCGGTTATAACTTCCCCATTAGAAAATGTTCCCGTTACATTGGTAAGAATGGCAATGGATGCCGTGTTGTCGGAATTATTCTGAATAAGAATGTCTCCTTTTGCTAACGAAGTTGCCCCGGTAACAGTTTCCCCGTTTAAAAGCATAGGCGCATCCTTTGCATCCTGGAATGTGGGCGCTGTAAAAGAAGTAACTGTTGCTTTGGCGCCTGATTTTGCCCCTACAATTACATCTCCGGCAGAAATAATTCCACTGATAGAATCAATAGTCAAGGTTGCTCCGGCATTCACCACCCTCGCAGTGCCGCCATTGGTATATGCAGTTATAGATTCAGAGTTCATAAATGTTCCTTTCAACCCAGCATAAGTAATAGTTCCTCTTAAATTATAGGTGAGCACTTTCCGGCTTGATACTTTTGAAAGCGCGGAGTTTTCCCCGAAAGCAATGTTAAGGCGCTCGCCTGTTTCCACATTGATGGCATAGCCGGGAAACCATCCCATGCCGGTTGGAAAATCGTAACTTGTATCGGTGTTTCCGTTTTTATCTACCGAAAACGCCTTGCGGTAATCTAATTTCCTGGCGCGGTATTTTTCAGTCGGAGCGGTGCTTACAGAATAATTGCTGTCTTCGCACATTTCAAGCACAACGCAGCGCGACCATTTGCTCTTATCGCTTGTCAATACAACATCCACACTTGATAGGTCGCTTAGTTTGACCGTACCCATATAGTTTATTTTGGGAGAAAACATAGTGCCTCCATAATAAGAAGACCAATCAAAATGATCGCTTGGAGTTGCCGGTATAGCGGCATTATCCGTGCGGGCAGTTAACCTGTAAGGCGCCCATGTTCCATCCACAACTCCCGCATATATTTCATTATCATCTAAGCCAACATAATCGTCCTGCCACGGATCCACTTTTGAAGGGTTTGTAATATGTGTTCCTGACCTAATCCAGTTTGCGTATGATAACGCATTAATATCAGCAACACCTGTCAGCCAGTTTTTAGTTTCATCGGCAAAAGTCATGGAAGAACTCAGGTAGCCATTGTTTACAGAAGCTGCCGAGCCGGGCTCGCCTGCCTGCAAAACAGCAACAGAGATTCCGTATTGCGGAACAATATTTTCATATACGCGCTCAACGGTCTGGTCAGACCAAACAGTATCGCCCGTAGTGTTGTTAATCAAAATCCAGTTTGACTTGCCGATGCTGCCTCCGGCAGGAGCGGAAAGATAATTCTGAATCTTTGCGCTGTCGGTGGGGGTGGGGTTCGGGAAAGGTCCCGGTCCGTAAATCACTTCTCCCAACCTGAACGAACCGCTCACGGCAGTCACGCGCAGGCGCGATGAATTGGCAAACGCAATGGTGCCGGTAGCGCCCGAGGTTCTTCCTTTTATCTTTTCTCCCACCTTGAATGTTCCTCCGAGCATCTGGTAGTCAATCCTTGCCGTGGAATCAAACTTAAGCGTGAAATTAGTGGCATCGGGCACATTGAGCGGGTCAACCACTTTTACATTGATGGGACCATATCCTGCAACGTACTCAAGTGATTTTGCGCGGTTATCGGATGCGCTGAGAATGGAACTGGTGGTAGCAGATGTCAGTTCAAGATATTGGCCTCCGTTTCCGTTTCCTTCCACGCGCGTAATACCCGGCTGCGAACCGTATGCTGCACTCATGGAAGTTCCTCCTGAATAAGGAGCCGGATTATGAGGAATGCCTGAATAGGAGTGCAGGTTTCTGCGCCCTTGCTTATAAGGTTTTTTCTGTCCGTCAAATGTGGCGGTGATGGTTGAATTTGCAACGCCATTGGTAAAATTACTGCATTTGTTTTGACTTAAATCCGGAGTCGCATCCTGCTTATAGGGTTTAAACTGGTTATAGCCATATGCCACCGCCATGTAATAATAGGTATGATGATTCACGATTGTTGGGTCACCGAGCGCGAACAAATCTTTGGTAACCACCAAGGAATGAAATACGCCTTTATCATCTCCCGTTACCTGCACGGAAGGAACAATTGCATTCAGTTGGGCATTGAAAACATAATTGGTAATAGTGGACACTCCGTTTTTAACATCGCACTGCGCAAGCATGCGCGCCTTGTCGGGATTATCCAAATCGCTGGCAGAAACAGTATTGTCTTTCAACTGGAAAATCTTATATCCTTCAAAATCATACGTGGTGTCTATGCAATGAAGCGGTTTGCCGCTTGCATCGAGCAGCGCAATGGTAGCATCGTACTCGGAATAATTTTCATTGTAGTTGTTGGAGGTGGGCTTATTGGTCAGGTAAAGAATTAATTTTTTATCCAACTCCTGAATGGTAATATCGGGAGCATCGGGACCATTGAGCACCTGGAAACAATTGTCAAAAAGTTTTTGCGCTTTGTCGTCTGCGGCTTTCATGAGGCATACCGAATTGATATTGTCAGAGCCCCGCGCCCATACTACACCGGCTGTTACCACATTCACAGCGCCCGGCTGCAATTTGAAGGGACCGGCAGATTCGAGCAACCTGCGGTCGCCCGGAGTATTGTTAACAGATGCTTCGCTCCAGTAAGGGAGCGTTTGGCTTGTAGAACAATTACCTCCGGTTCCCCAGTCATGGGTGTCACTGGTCTTTTGTGTACAAGGGTCACCGGGAAATGAGTATGCGCATAGTGGTCCTCCGCTTAAGTATCCTTGTCCTCCATAGGTAAAAGGAGTTCCATCCTGCCAGGAACCGCTCATGTAATTATAATATTCCTTTGCGCCTGAAGGGTCTCTCTGCGGATAGCCGGCTCCGTTTGTAAAATGTACAAAGTGCGCCATGATTGCCTGTTCGCATATTTCATCCACCACGCAGTTGTGGTTGTTGTCTTTTCCGTCACCGGGAGTAGCAATAGGTCCCCGGAAGAAATCTATTCCGAGGGCAGGAGGCGCAATTCCATAACCCAATTCACCGGAGCAGGCAACATCGTTGTTTGTTCCATTATATACATAGCCAAGTCCTCTTTCAACATCGCAGCCCACCCAGTCATCGGTGGCGCATCCAAGGTCGGGGTCGCACCATATTGCAATGAACGTGCTGTCTAATGTTAAACTGGAGCGGTTGTAAATGCGGTAACTCAGAAAGGTCATGTTGTTAATTTCATCATCGGTGGAAAAAGCGAATGCCTGGCAATGAACTTCCAGCCCCATGGGCAGTCCTTTGGTTTCGCTGTGAATATTTCCTTTATCATTTATTACCCAGAACAAACATTCATCGCCACTGATATGGTCTTTTGGCACGCAGTTGACTTCGCTGCAGGTTCCATCGCCAAAATCAGGATAGTCGCCATCGGCAGAATTATATTTTCCATCTCCGTTTTTATCTACAAAGGGCGCTATGGTTGGCGCCTGACCCAAGGCAGCATTGCCGTTGCCGGGCCAGTTTTGTATGGCGGTGGTAGCGGCTCCTCCTCCGATAAAGGCGGTAACTTCCGCCTGTGTAATTTTATAATGATGGTCCCATGCATTGCATTGGTCTGCTGAAATAAGAGCGGAGCCATCGGTTGTTAGCGGCCCGGGCCACCAGTCGTTTCCGGCATCGCGGTATTCTTGTCCGGCAAGGTGAAGGTTGTTTCCATTATCATACCCGCCAATCCATAAAGCGCCCGCGTAAATCGGCATAATGCCCGAGCCCTTCGGCACTTCATAAATTCCGTGCGTTTGCTGTGAATAATCCCACCACATGTCACCGCCCGTAAGATAATGCGCGCGCACATTATTAATGTCCAAATCGGCTTGTGCCGCTCCGGGCGTACATCCGCTGAGAACAGTGGGAGGAGCGGCATTCGGCTTGCCTCCACCCTGCGAACCGGAGTTAACTGATTTGAGAGCAAAACTGCTGGGAACTGAAAACAGGCAGCAGGCAAGCATGCACGCTGCAAGAAGGGATGATTTGTTTCCAACGTTGTGTTTGGCTTTTTTCATAGTACCTTGTATTAGTATATTAATTGCTTTATGCGTTTTCTATTAGATTTATTTTATACTGTTGAATTATTGTGAATTTTAGAATACTTTACAAGTTCCACCGCACGCGTAGAGTGTTCTACCGCACGCGTAGAGTGTTCTACCGCATGCGTAGAGTGTTCTACCGCACGGGTAGAGTGTTCTACCGCACGGGTGGAGTATTCCACCGGACGGGTGGAGTGTTCCACCGGAGCAGCAGAGTATTCCACCGGAGCAGCAGAGTATTCCACCGGAGCAGCAGAGTATTCCACCGGTGGAGTGGAACAGCATGCGCGGCAAGCGTTGTTAATGCCGGTTACCATTTTATATGCTGCTTTCATTGTTTGCATTGCTGGTTTCGCAGTTATAGTTTCTATCGGTTTGGTTTCTTCTTCTATGAGTACTGATAATGTTCATGTCCATTAAATTCATTAAAAATTAAACACTACGCCTATCCTGATTCTTCGCGGTATGCTGTAATTGGAAGGATTCGGCAATTTGGCGCGGTATAAATCAACAAAGGAGGTCGGGCTGGCATATCCCTGAATCACCCCCTGATTGCCGGGATAAGAAAGATAGCCGTCATCCGCAGGGTCGCCAGTATGGCGATACACGTTCAGGATATTTTTAGTGTTGAACAGGTTTAAGATTTGCACATACGCGGTCAAACTATAGCGGCTTGCTTTATCTTCGGAACTTTTTGTTTTAAGGGCAATATTTTTATCAAGGCGAAGGTCCACCCTGTATTGCCAGGGCATGTTGGAACCATTGATATCTCCTCCAAGGTTGCTCGGCTGGTTAAGCCCTAAAAGAACCTGTGTTCCATTGTTGCCGTTTCCGCTCACTACATTTGAGAGGCGGCTGTATGGCAGCCCGCTTCCCATGCGGAAAATAAGATTACCGCCAAAGTTTTCAAATACGGCTTTTGCCCATGCTGCCTGAGGTCCGCGGTAATCCTTTCCTCCGCCAAAACGGTAATCATAATTTAACACGATGGCATGGCGCTGGTCGAAATCGGCAGGATAAACGGAGCGAAGGTTGGGCTGACCTGCCGCAATTACACCGGAAGCAGAAGAAGCGGCAGAGCCGGTGGCTTCGGCAAACTGCAGCGTATAACTTGCGGTTAACTGCGAACTCGCAGTCCTGCGCAAATCATATTTCACGGTGAATCCTTTTACGTTTCCAAAATCAATATTATCGTAAGTAATATAACTTACGGGATAAGCATCCAGCACGTTCCTCTGCTGAAGCATGTTTTTCATCTGGCGGTAATAGGCGGAAAGGGTAAGGGCTGAATTTTTCCGCTCGCTTAATGTTTGCGTAAATCCTAATTCATAATCAATGGTCTTCTCCGGCTTCAGCGCAGGATTTCCAATGGTGCTGAAGTAGCCGCTTTGAATAAACAAATAGTCAGTGGGAGAAAATTGTCCGTTGGCAGGCGGGCGCTGTGTCAGCATATCATAATGCGCAAAAAACTGGGCGCGGTCTGAAATAGGAAATGCAAACGCAATGCGGGGCATAAGGTTAACCTGCGTTTTATACATCTTGAATACTTTATCTGTTGACGAAGAATCTAAAAATTTCTCGCCCGGATATTTCAGGTAGGGCTGAATGGAGCCGCTGGTGGTTTGATGCGCAATCAAAGTAGGGTCGGTTACCAGCACGCCATTGGCATCGTACCAGGTATCGCCATTGCGGTAGCCCACTACTTTGCTGGGGTTCTTCACATCATCTACATACACCACGTAATCGGAACCCATGTTGGAAGGATGCTTGAATTTGCTGTCCTCGCTTACCGTGTATGCTTCGTACAGGAGATATTTATCCTGCAGCATCGGCTGGTTGGCATTGAATGCATCCATACGCAAGCCGATATTGAATTTCATATCCTTGATATCAAATTTATCCTGGATATATCCCGATACATAGACGGGCTGAAAAGCGGGAATGGTACGGATATGGTTTCCATCGGAAGTGGTATCCTTATAAAAGGACTTTAATGCATCTAAGTTGAATTGCTTGTTGGATAATTTTTTATTGTCGTAAGAATATCCGTAATAACTGATGTATGAATTTCCGTTGTTCAGCAATTCATCGGGAGAGAACATGCTGATGTTTAACTGGGTTGGGTCGAGCATATCAATATCCACCCATTCGTTATCCTGTTTTCCCAAACTCTGCCTTACATTTTTTCCAAAAGTGCTTTCAGCAGAAGAATTGTTTACATACGGATGGTCATAATAAGGAATGCCGTTTGCATCTACATGATTCAATGTTTTGACAAAGGTGTCTAACTGGGTAAGATGCTTGTTCATTAACTGGCGGCCCAGCGTCCACAATCCGGTAGGGTTAACGTACCATGCGCGGTCTACTCTTTTTTCGTAATCAAATCCCGCCTGTATAGCGTGGTTTTTTATATCGGTGGAAAAAGTTCCGGTAATGCGAAGTTGATTGCGCTGAAGGTTATGATAGCCGTTATACTGCCGGCCGGTGTTGTGCCAGAGCGAATACGGGCTTTGCGGACGGTCACCATTGCGCATACCGATGGGATATAAATCATCAATTGTTTTCGGAGCAGGCATGAGAGAATAATAATCGGTGGTGTAATTGGCAGCGAGCGGATTCAAATCGCCTGCTGTAAATTTCACAGCCGTATCCGCCCAGGTATTTTGAGAATAATATTTAACATTTCCTGCCGAGTCCTTTACCGCAGTGTAAACCGGTTTTCTGTCGGTTTCAAATTTTCCCACATATCCGTAATTGAAATAATTATTTTTATGCGCATCGCTTTGTTCTGTCTCATTGTATTTGCTGTAACCCACCTGCAGCGTATAGTAGGCATTCTGAAAGAGTGCGGTTGTTTTATCGTCTTTGGAATGCTGTTTTCCGAGGCGGTGAGTAATTTTTGCATACATCCTCATGTTATTGTAAATCACCTGCGGATTATGAGAAGGATTCAGAAGAGAATATTCATAAACAAAATCATGGTAATTGCCATGGTCGAAAGAGCCGCCCAATGTTACGGTAAGGTTATCCATCGGCTTGTAATCAATTTTTCCGCCCAGTCGCACCGAGTTGCTTTTTACATTCTGCCTCGCCTTGATGTGCTCAAGGTCATCGCTGGTCAGATAATCGGCTGCGAGAATGGCACCGGTCGCATCCGGATTTGTTATTAACGGATGCTCTTCGAGTTGCTTGAGTTTATCATCTTTCACTTTATATACTCCGGCAGCAGTAGGGCTGGGGTCTTTTTCAGAATTTACTTCGCCCGAGAAAAAGAATCCGAGTTTCGGGTGAACCTGCCCGGTGCTGTCTTTCTTTGCTCCGATGGGACCGCCCACATCAAAGTTGACATAGTTTTCTCCGAACTTATCGGTGAGTTGGGAAGTTTTCATTTCCACACCGCCATAATATTCAGGGCGGATTCCACCGCGGGTGGTAATGTTGATAATGCCTCCTGTTGCATCTCCGTATTGCGCGGGAATTCCACCCGTGATTACGGAAATCTGTTCAATGTCTGATTCGGGAAGCCCTGCGGTTCCGCGCGCGGGAACTCCGTCAATATAATAACGTGTTGCCCCTCCATCAGGATTTATATTATTGGGTTTGCCGCCATCATCCTGCCTGCTTCCCCTGAGAGAAAGCGCAGCGCCTTCATCTGACTGAAATACTCCTGCGGTGGTGGATGCAACTGAATTCACATTGTGCGTAGGCATGGCTTCAAACTGCTCGCGCGTTACCGTGCCGCCTTGCTTTGTGTCGGGGTCAATAAGAGGAACGGTATATTCCACCACTTCAAAAGTTTTTATTTCCTGCATGGTGGTTTTCACTTTCAAATCCTGGTAAGTGGTTTTGTCGGCACCGACAATAACACCGGAAATTTGTAAAGGAGCATAGCCAACGGCTACCGCTTTCAGATTATATTTCCCCGGAGGAATTGGTTTGATGGTGAAGTTGCCGTCAATGTCGGCAACGGTTTTTGCCACTGCGTTTCCGGCTTGCTCCAACTGCACATTGGCGAAAGAAATTCCTTCTCCGTTTGTTTCGTCAATCACTTTTCCTTTCAGGGCTCCGGTTTGCGCGAAGGCGGCTGTTCCTGCGGTGAGTGCTGTAAGTAAGAAGACAGCGTAGATTTTTTTAATCATATTCTGAATATTTAATTTTTAATGTCGGAAAATAAATTTGCGCGAACGCAATTTTTCTTTTTGCAAATGAATGCTGTATGTAAAGCGATTCGCAGTCAATTCTAAAATCATTTTTTCTTTCTCCGGGAAATCGGGATTGAGAAAGAATATTTTTAAAGAGCGGGCAAATGTATAAAAATATAAATGTCATCACCAAATTTTTTTTCGTTGTGTTTTTCAGAACAAGAGAGCAAATTTTTTCTTACAGGACAAATGTACGGCATCAACCTGATGTTTGTTGCGGCAAATTAGTAAGTGGTAGGAAAAATTTAGTAACTGGTAAGTTTTATTTCAGCCGCTGGAGCAAATCATCTCTTTTCCTGCGTGAAACTTCTACTTTGCTTCCATCGCTCATTTCGGCATAGCCGCCATCTTCTTTCATAAAACGAACCATGTGAGCCATATTAATAAGATTGGAATGATGCACGCGCACAAAATCTTTTTCCGGCAAAAGGTCTTCATACTGTTTCAACGTTCCGGATACGAGCAGTTTTTTCCCGTTGGAAAGAAATACATTCGTATAGTTATCATTCGCTTCGCAACGGATAATATCTTTTATGGATACAATTTCATACGCATGTCCGCTGGGAAATGTGATTTTACTGAACTGGTCTTCTTTTTGTTTTACATTTTCAAGAAGCGAACGGAGATTTTCTTCGTTAGAAAATTTTTGATTTCGTCCAGCTATTTTTCCCACCGCAATTTTTAATTCTTCCGCATCAATCGGCTTCAGCAAATAATCAAGCGCGCTGTATTTGATTGCCTTGATGGCAAATTTTTCATGAGCCGTTGTGAAAATGACTTCGAACTTTAAATCGGAAAGTTTTTCCAAAACATCAAATCCGCTTCCATCGCCCAGCATTACATCGAGAAAAATTAAATCGGGTTTTGTTTTGTAGAAAAGATCATATCCTTCTTTCACGCTTCCGGCTTTGCCGAGAAGAGAAACTTCCGGACAATTTCTTTTCAATAATTCTTCAAGTGCGCTTGCACTTTTTTTCTCGTCTTCGATTATGATTGCATTAATCATTATTATTACGAAAATACAAATTGGGTTTACACCGGAATATATATTTCCACTTTTGTTCCGAGCGCATTTCCGTTTTCCTGCAAATCAAAAATATTTACGCTGAGATTCGAGTGATGAATGCGGTTCAGCACTTCCAGCCGTTCGTTTGTAATTTTCATTCCCATGGATTCGTGCAGCGGGCTGGATTTGGATTTTATTTCTTCCGACTTCTTCCTTCCGATTCCGTTGTCAGTAATCATACATATAATATAGGTATCGTTTTGCGAAATGCTGATTTCAATTTTTCCATTGCCATTTTCCTTTGGAACAACTCCATGAATGATTGCGTTCTCCACGTAGGGTTGAATGAGCATAGATGGAATTTTATGAAAATCCATTTCAACTGCCGAATTAATTTTTATTTCGTAATCAAATTTATTTCCCCAACGCAATGATTCCAGTTCCAGATATAATTTCAGCGAATCAATTTCTTCGCGAAGCGTGACGGAAGATTTTTCGCTGTTGGAAAGAATCATGCGCATGAGTTTGGCAAACTTGTTCAAATATTTCAGCGCGGAATCCTCATCCTTTGTCATAATAAAACTTTGAATCGAACTCAGCGAATTAAAAATAAAATGCGGGTCCATCTGCGCGCGCAATGCTTTGAGTTCATTGGTTGCCAGTTGAATTTCGCGCGAAAGTTTTTCGGTTTCTTTTCTTCTGATTGCATCGGCTCGAAGGCGGAATAAAATCAGAAGCAAAATAATTCCTGCCACGGTTGAGCTTGCGACAAACCACCACCTTTTCCAGATGGGTGGAAGAATTACAAAAGAAAATGTTGCTGGATTTTTATTCCATAAATTTTCATTGTTGCATGAAATAACTTTGAACGAATATTTTCCCGGAGAAAGATTTGCATAGCGCGCGAAAGTTTCTTTTGTTTCGGGCGACCATGTTTTATCATAGCCATTGAGCATGTATTTATAGCGGACTTTTTCCGGATTGGTCAAACAAATTCCGACATACTCAAAAGAAATATTGTTGAGATAATACGGAAGTTTGGAATTGTTTGCGAGCAGCGTATCGTTATAAAAGATGCGGATGTTTTTTATGCTCGTCTGCGATTCGATGTGATTGCGATGAAGCGCGTAGGGATTAAAATGAATGAGCCCGTTCACCGTGCCGAACCAAAGCGTGCCGTCTTCATCGCGCCAGATTCCGTTTGAGTTTGTTTCCAAACTGCTCACGCCTTCTTCCTGCCCGAACTGCTCGAGCAAAATTTTTCCGGTGCGTTTCCATTCTTTCACATTTAATTTATTTACGCCCTGGTTTGTTCCGATGTAAAGATTTTCATAGGAGGAATCAAACTTCATCACGTAAATCAAATCGGAACTCAAACCATCTTTCTCGCTGACCTGAGAAATTTTTTCTGAAGAAGAATTATAAATATAAATTCCATCGAAACTTCCGAGAAAAATATTTCCATCCCTGTCTTCTTCAATGGCGAGATAGGTTTTGCTTTTCAGGTTTAATTTCTCAGAAATATTTTCAAAATCTTTCCCATTGTAGCGGAACAATCCACCGAGGTAAGTTCCGAACCAGATATTTTTTTTGCTGTCTTCAAATTCAAACCACACATTAAAATTTTGTCCGTCCGAAGTTTTCAAATCAAACTTTTTAAAATTTCTCCCGTCCCAGATTGCGCCTCCGCGATTTCCGCCCAGCCAACTATTTCCCTTCGAATCCTGAAGCAAAGAAGTAACCGAATCGCCTTTCAATCCCTCCAATTTTCCGCGAATGTTTTTGAAAGCACTTCCATTGTAAATAGAAACTCCTTTGTTCGTTCCCATCCAGATATTTCCATTCTTGTCTTCCATGCCCGCGCACATGAAAGTTCCGATGAGCCCGTCTTTCTCTGAAAAATTTTTGAACTCTTTTCCATCGTAGCGGTAAAATCCTTCTTCGTAGGTTCCCACCCAGAGATTTTTTTTACGGTCGCGGAAAATCGGAAAGATGAACGGATTTTTCAAACCGTGCTTGTCGGAAAAAGTGGAGAATGCCGGATCGCGGAAACGATACAAGCCATTGGAAGTTCCGAGCCAGAGATTTCCCTCATCATCCACAAAAAGTTTGCTCACTTTATTTCCATTCTGCACATCGCTCACATGAAACGACTGCACTTTTCCATCTTCAGAAATTTTATTCAGCCCTTTCAAAGTTCCCACCCAAATATTATTTGAATGTTCATCTTTCCTTACCGCCTGAATTGCTTTATCCAACAAACCATCTTTCGCAGTGAATGTTTTGAACTTTATTCCATCGTATTTTACAACGCCAGCATTTGTTCCGAACCACATATTTCCATTTTCATCTTCGGTGATGGAGGTAACGGTTGAATCATAAACGCTGTTGATGATGGAATAATTGTCGAACGATTTATCCTGCGGGTTTTTATTGGTGAAAACAATTTTGCTCACACCGCTATCGGAATTCAACCAGAGATTTCCATTCTTATCCGCATAGATTAACGAAATATTATTCGAACTCAAACCATTTTTTATTGTGAGCGAAGAAAAATTTCTACCATTATATATAGTGATTCCATTGGTTGTGGCAATCCAGAGATTTCCGTTTTTATCTGAGGTGAGCGAGTTAATATAATCTCCGGACAATCCGTTTTTCGAAGTGAAGGTTGAAAAATTCTTCCCGTCAAACTTACTTAGCCCGCTGATAGTTCCAATCCAGATATTTCCCTGCGAATCTTCCGCAATGCTCGTCACCAAGTGATTCGCCAAACCGTTTTTCGGAGAATAGTTGGTGAAATTTTTTCCATCGAACTTGCTGAGTCCTCCGTAGCCACCCGTCCATAAATTTCCTTTGCTGTCCTGAAAAATGCAATACACCTGCACATAAGGCAACCCTTGCTCGGCAGAATAATTTTTGAAGTTGTAGGATTGGGAAAAACAATGTACATTGTACATTGTACATTGTACAATGAAAAAAGAAAACAAAAACTTTTTCTTAAAAAACATAAGCGAAGTTAGAAAGATTCTCCGCCTTTTAATATTGAGGGCGTTTCAGAATTTCGGAATAAATTATTGCTTTGCGAATATCAAAATCTGATTCCTGTTCTTCTGTTGGAACGGATTCTTCAGTAAAAGGTTTTTTAGAAATTTCCTTTTCGCTTGCTAAAAAAGGTTTTGGCATTTCTTTTATTTTGGAAGGAGGATGTGATGGAGTTGCTTTAACTTTTTTTGCGTGCGTAACAATTTTTGCCGGCTGCGGTTTTATTTTGATTGGCTCAGGTTTTAGATCCCGATAGCTATCGGGATGCCTCTCGGGAATTTTTGGCTCAGGAACTTTTCCTAAAACTTCTTCGAGCATTTTTTTAAAATCATCTCCGGGCTGAGGAAGCGGTGAAGAAGTTGGCGGCTTAACTGTGGAAGACGGTTCGGGTTTTTTCTCCGCAGGTTTTTGCTGAGTTGCTTTTTTAGCCGCCTTGATGATACTATATATAATGTATAGTATTGCAAAGACAATGTATATGTAATTTGTGGCTGCGTGCATTAGTAGGATTGCGGATTACGAATTTTAGATTTCGGATTAAAAATACAAAAGGCAATTCAATCCGCAATTTTGTCAATTCGCAATCCGAAATATTTTAGAGTGTTCCGCGCTGCTCCTGCTCGCGTTCAATTGCTTCAAACAACGCTTTGAAATTTCCTTTGCCGAAACTTTTCGCGCCTTTGCGCTGGATGATTTCAAAAAACACGGTCGGGCGGTCTTCTACAGGTTTTGTAAAAAGTTGCAGCAAATATCCTTCTTCATCCCGGTCAACAAGAATATTTAATTTTTTTATTTGCTCAATGTCTTCATCAATTTTCCCCACTCGTGCAAACAAATCATCATAATAAGTTTCGGGCACGTAAAGAAAATCTACTCCGCGTTTGCGAAGCTCCGTCACTGTAAAAATAATATCTTCTGTCAACAGCGCAATGTGCTGCACTCCTCCGCTTTTATAAAATTCAAGGTACTCGTCAATCTGAGATTTCTTTTTTCCTTTTGCCGGTTCGTTAATAGGAAATTTCACATAGCCGTTTCCGTTAGAAACCACTTTGCTCATCAGCGCGGTATATTCAGTGGAAATATCTTTGTCATCAAAAGTGATTAGCAATTTAAATCCCATTACATCTTCATAAAATTTCACCCACTGATTCATTTGCCCGAGATCCACATTTCCTACGCAATGGTCAACCACTTTCAATCCGACAGAAGAGGTTTTGATTAATGATTTTGCAGGTTTGTATCCGGGAAGAAAAACTCCTTTGTAATTTTTTCTTTCCACAAATGTGTGAATGGTTTCACCGTATGTGTGAATGGAAGAAACTTTTACTTCTCCAAATTCATCTTTGAAAGTTTGCGGAGGAGAAAATGGTTTTGCTCCGCGCTTCACCGTTTCGTTGAAAGATTTTTCCGCATCATCCACCCACAGTGCAAGCACTTTCACACCATCGCCATGCTTTGCAACGTGCTTTGTGATTTCGCTGTTCGGGTCAAGCGAAGTAGTGAGCACCAAACGGATTTTTCCCTGCTGAAGCACATACGATGCTCGGTCTTTCATTCCTGTTTCCAATCCTGCATACGCCACAAGTTCATAGCCCCAGGCAGATTGATAATAGTAAGCAGATTGTTTCGCGTTACCAACATAAAATTCTACATAATCGGTTCCGTTGAGCGGAAGAAAATCAGGGCTGCCATTTTTATGAAGCTCCTGAAGTTTATTTATTGGTTCTGTTTTGGTAGCCATTGAAAAAATTTATGTGCTGGTTACTTGAAACATTTTTTACAGCCGTTGATTTATTTCTTAATAAAAATAAACTGCCCGCCTTCATCGCCCGTGTTTTTCACAGGAGCGAGCTTTGGACTTTGCTCAGAATTATTGATGACAGGAATTTTTATTTTGTTGTATACCTGTCCGGCATCTAAAAATTTATTGTCATTCTCTCCAAGTGTTTTCAAAAAATAGTAGGCGAAAACGGAATGACCGTCTTTTCCACCGTCCATCACGGGTTCAATTCCTCCGGAAGTCATTGCTTGTCTTGATGCAAGTCCGTGAACTTCTTTGTAATATTTTTCTGATTCTTCAAAGGGAACAGTTACGGTGTTTCCGCGGAAAATATCTCCGCTGAAGCAGGCATCGGCAACGAGCAAAGTGTGTTTGGATTTTATTCCACCGAGATACGCCTGCAAATCGGCATTCGAAATATAGTTGGCAACCGAATTTGTTTTCGCATCCACCGGAACCCAGAAACCTTTGTTCAGCTCCTGCTTGTATTCTCCGTGCCCGGAATAATAAATGAACACGTTGTCTTCGGGCTTCGCATTCTTTGCCAGTAAATCAAACGCGTCAATAATATTCACGCGCGTTGCCTGGTCATCGTACATCGTTTTGAAATCATCAAACTTGTATTTTGATTTCAGCATTGCCTCGATTGCTTTTGCATCGGCAACTGCATTTTGCAATGGAGGCCAGGTACCGGAATATTTATTCACGCCAATAATGAGCGCGTAATATTTTCCAATCACCATGTCTTTTGATTTGGAAACATTCAATCCCTTCAGCGGGTCTCCGCTTCCTCTATATAAAGGTTTCTCGGGAAGTTCGGCAGGCGCGGTGTTTTGCGCAATGGCAATATCCGTTGTGGGAAGCGGCTCGTTCATTTTCACTTCGAGCACCAAATCATTTGCGTTCGAGTATGCTCCTTCTAAATTCAAACCGATATTTATTTTTTGTTTATTGAAATCTTTGTTGGCATAAAACTCTACGGAGATTTCTTTTTCTTCTCCCGAAGAAATCGAAGGAACCATTTCAGAAAGTTTGTTCACCGCCATCACGTTCGGAGGAAAAATATAACTCACCTTCACATTTTTCGCGGCACCGCTTGAAGTGTTTTTCAATTTCAGTTTCAAAGTAATTGGCGCACCCTGCTCTGCTTTTCCGGTTGCCGAACTATAGGCGTGAGAAGTTACGCTCACAAAACTATAGCTCACTCCTCCGCGCGTTTGAAAAGGAATTTTAAACTGCGGAACAGTATATCCATTCGCATCAGAAATATCAACTATGAAATTTCCCGCCATTGTTTCAAGCGTGGAATCGGTGTGAATGGGAAGCGAAACACCGGTGAATTTTTCCGCATCCAAATTTCCGATGTTCACTTCCTTATCGAAAGTCAAACCAACAATAGTTTGGTCAATGGAAACTTTTGCTACAAGATTATACGCCTGCCCTTTGCCGGAATTTTTCAAAGTGAAATTTATTTTCGGGTTCTCAGGATTTTCAATCATGCCGTTGTGATTATCCTCAATCAAAACTGTGTTTATCACAGAAAGTTTCGGGTCGCCAGCATCTTTCATAAATTTTTTCTTTCCAATTTTCAGAGCGGAAACATCCCAGATCTTTAAGCTCATATCCTTACTCACGGAAATAAAATATTTTCCGTTATCGGCAAAAGCAATTCCCGTTACATCTCCATCGTGCGCTGCAAATTCTTTCGTTAATGCTTTTGTTTCAATATTCCAGACAATGATTTTTTTATCAGCACCCGCAGCCGCAATGTATTGCACATCGGGAGAAAAAGAAACTGAATTCACCTGCGATTTAAAATTTGTTTCGGCAAATTTATTTCCCGAAGCCGCTTCCCATATAATTACTTTCCCATTCGAACCGCCCGAAGCAATATATTTTCCATCGGCACTCCATGCAACAGCAGTTGCTTCTTTTGAATCGGCATCAAAACTTTTTTTCATTTCGCCTGTGCCTGCTTCCCAGATTTTTACTGTGTTATCTGAAGAAGCAGTGGCAATAGATTTTCCATCGGGACTGAACACAGCGCCATTCACAGCTTTAGCATGCTTCAGTGTGAAAAGCGAACCGCTTCCGTTCGCATCCCAAATTTTTGCAGAACCATCCTTTGAAGAAGTTACGATATAATCGCTGATGGGGTTGAATGAAATCGCAGTTATATCGAGCGTGTGTTCTTTCGTCAATGCCTTTTTGTATTTCATTTCCTTCACATCAAAAATTGTGACCTTGGCGTCTGAAGTTCCCGCAGCAAAAATTTTTGCGCCTGCATTGAAAGCAACAGCCGTTACTGGTCCGGATAAGGCAAATATTTTTGTCGGATCACCGGTCTTGGCATCTCTCAGGCAAACACGTTTATCAGCTCCTCCGGTAAGCATCCATGCACCGTCACTGCTGATGGCAGTAGAAAGAATTTCTGCGCTGTGCGCTCCGTCTTTATCTTTCCACAAATCCTGCGCAGAAGTGCTAATTAAAAAGGAAAAATTAAAAATTAAAAATGTAAATACGAATGGATTGTTTTTCATCTTGCTAAATTTGATTTTTGAACTGTGAAGTTAATAAAAAATATTACTACATTCGTCCTCTCTTAATGCTCTTATTTTTGTCAATACTTTTTTAAAATAAAAATGAAACAAAAGATAATTTGTCTTTCTGCGGTTCTTTGCTTGCTGCAAGGTGCCGTTTGTTTTTCCCAAGCCCTTAATTTCACCGACACGCCTAAAGCATGTGCAGGGCAAATGACCACGCTGGTGGCTTCTTCCATGGCGCAGGGCGATTCGGTTACTTCGTGGAGCTGGGATTTGAACAATGACGGAATATTTGGCGATGCCAACGGAAAAATAATTTCTTATCTCTTCTCTGCTCCCGATTCTGTGAATGTCGGGCTTGCGGTTGTAACAAAATCGGGCGCGATGGACACCGCAGTAAAATTTATTGTGCTGAACCCGCTTCCGAATGTAAACTTTTTTACGAGCATTCTCTGTGAAGGGCAGCAAGCAACTTTTACAAGCACTTCCACCATTTCAACTGGAAGCATCACCCAGTATCAATGGGACTTTGACAACAATAACACGATAGATTTTACTGGAAATCCTGCTACTTACGTTTGCGGTCCCGCGCAAACATATATTGCAAAACTTATTTGTGTGTCTGACAAGGGATGCACCTCATATAATCAGAAAACAACTACAGTGAATCCAAATCCGGTTGCTTCTTTCACCAGCGCAAATGCCTGCATGAATGCAAATGCAACTTTCACAAACACCAGCACTGCGACCAATTTGGATTTTTATAAATGGAATTTCGGTGACGGGAACAGTAATTCCACTCAGGGAAACGCCACTCATACTTACACAACTGCCGGAACTTATACGGTAGATTTAATTGCAGTTACTCTGCAGGGGTGCAGGGATACAACTTCTGGCGCAATAATAATCAATCCTCTTCCTTCTGTTTCCATTTCCGGAAACGTAAATCTTTGCATGGGTGATGCTGACATTCTCACCGCTTCCGGTGGAACAAGTTATGCGTGGAGCACAGGCGCAAGCACTGCTTCCATTTCTGTTACTCCCACTGCAAGTTCTTCTTATTCGGTTACCGCTACAGATGGAAACGGATGTTCGGCATCAACTTCTGCAATGATTACACCGAATCCCCTGCCAATGATTTCCATTTCCGGAAAAGATACCATCCGCGAAGGAAAGAGCGTTGAACTGATTGCCAATGGCGGAACTTCTTATTCGTGGTGGACAAAAGATTCCATGTTCAACAACAACACCAATGATTTGGTTGTGTATGCAAGCGGAACCTATTATGTAAAAGGAACTGACCTTAATGGCTGTTCGGCAACCGACAGTATTACCATTTATCCTGAAAATCCGGACGTGGTCACAGTTTCCGGATTCATCATCACTCCGAATGACGATGGTAAAAATGACTTCCTGTGGATAGATAATGTTTCTGAATATCAAAACTGCGATGTGAAAATTTTTAACTCGTGGAATGCGCAGGTGTTCAACATAACCGGCTACAATAACAAAGATGTGGTATGGAAAGGAACAAACGCAAGCGGAGCACCGCTGCCGGCTGGCGCTTATTATTACATTATTCAATGCGATGACAAACCCACGGTGAAAGGAAATATTAATATTCTCAGATAAAAAATATTTACGATGATACACAGAATTTTACTTTTCGCTTCCGGCTTCTGGCTTCTGGCTTCTGGCGGTTTCGCGCAGCAACTTCCGCTGAGCAATCAATATACCGTCAACAAATTTGCGCTCTCACCTGCCTATGCGGGAACCGGAGATGCGTTTGAAATTTTCGGAACCTACCGGAAGGACTGGGCAAACGTAGCAGCGGCTCCGGAATACAAAGTGATTTCTGCAAACGGAATGTGCTGCAAAAACATGGGCTTTGGCGGAATGATTGCCAGCCAGAAAGCAGGCATCTTCGAAAATCTTTCCGCATCGGCAAGTTATGCGTATCACGCAAAACTTTCGGGAGAACATATTTTAAGTTTTGGACTTTCGCTGGGTTTATTGGAAAGTCACATTAATCTTGCCGGAGCAGCCGGACAAATGGACGACCCGGTGGTGCTGAACAATGCGAATGTAAATTCAATGGTGTTCGATACCGGCTTTGGAATTTTATACCGCTTCAAAAATTTGCACGCAGGAATTTCTCTTCCGAGAATGCTTAGCAGTAAAATAAAAAATTCGGAAGGCACAGCTGTTTATACACTTGCCGCGCAGCAGCAGTTCAACATCGGATATAAATATTCCATCAACAAAGATTGGGTGATTGACCCGCTTGTAAAAGTTTCGATGGTGAAAAATGTTCCTGCATTTTATGAAGTTGCCATTCCGGTTATCTATAAAAATACGATTTGGGTTGCGCCCATCTATAAAAAAACTTCCATGGCATTTGGCCTTGGCGGAAAGCCCTACGATAATTTTATTGCTCAGTACTCTTATGAATTTTCTTCCAGCGGAATTATGGGTCAATCGGGCGGCACGCATGAAATCACCATCGGGTGGAGAATGCATGCGAAGAAAAAATCGGAAGTGCCCGCGCCCGATAAAAAGAAACCTTACTTCGACTGGATTCTGAAATAGATTATGAATTACAAGTTGCAGGTTACAGGTTGCAAATTCTTTCATGCAGTTTTACTTTTTACTTTTTCATTTTTAATTTTTAATTCGGGATTCTCACAAAATCCTATCCCCGCTCCTGCGCAAACAAAAAGTATTTTGCTGATGAATGGCATTGCGCACATCGGAAACGGAAAAGTGATTGAGAACTCTGCTATTGGTTTTAAGGATGGAAAAATAATTTTGATTGCTGACGCGACAACCATTCGTCTTCAATCGGGCGCATACGATACGACAATTAATATTCAAGGCAAACATGTTTATCCCGGAATCATTGCAGCAAACTCCACGCTTGGCTTAGCAGAAATCGGAGCCGTGCGCGCCACGCTCGATTATTCCGAAACCGGAAATTATAATCCGCATGTTCGAAGCGTGACTTCTTACAACAGCGATTCAAAAATTCCTCCAACTGCACGCCCAAACGGAATCCTCATAGCGCAAATTACTCCGCGCGGAGGAGTTGTTTCAGGAACTTCTTCCATTCTCGAACTCGATGGGTGGAACTGGGAAGATATGGCGATGAAAACTGATGATGGCATTCACCTCAACTGGCCCAAAATGTTCAAGCGCGACTGGGAAAAAAGCGAAGATGCAAATGAAATTGCCCCGCTGAAAAAAAGCGATGACTATGACAAGCAGAAAAATGAAATGAAAAAATTCTTCACTGATGCGAAAGCATACAGCGAAATTATTCCTTCAGAAAAAAATCTGCGGCTTGAAGCCATGAAGGGAGTTTTCTCCGAAGCAAAAACTCTTTTCATTCACGTTAGTTACGTAAAAGAAATCGAGGATGCAGTTCATTTCGCCAAAGAAAACGGAGTGAAGAAAATGGTGATTGTTGGCGGAGAAGATTCCTGGCTCGTCACCGATTTGCTGAAAGAAAATAATGTGGCGGTAATGCTCAACCGCGTTCACGATTTGCCGAACAGAACCGATGACGATATTGATTTGCCCTATAAAACCCCATCTCTTCTGCAAAAAGCCGGAGTACTTTTCTGTTTGCAAAACGCAGGTGACATGGAACAAATTCAAACGCGCAACATTCCTTTTCTTGCAGGAACTGCTGCGGCTTATGGATTGACAAAAGAAGAAGCGCTTGCTTCCGTCACATTGAACACAGCAAAAATTCTGGGAATAGATTCTAAAGTCGGCTCGCTCGAAGAAGGAAAAGACGCCACGCTTTTTATTTCCACCGGTGATGCGCTCGATATGAAATCAAACAACGTGGAATTGGCTTTCATACGCGGAAAAAAACTTAACCTCTCCAACGAGCAGAACGCGCTGTACGAAAAATATAAAATGAAATACGTAATTAAGTAAAAAATTTTCCATTTGGATATTTTCTTTTTTTATTCTTACTTTGCCTGTTCATTTTTAATTTTATTTCATGAAAAAAATTACTCTGCCTGTTATTTGCGCAACTTTTTTGTTTGTCGGCTATAAAAATTTGCCGGAGCCGATGAGCAATGGCGCACCCGAAAGCAGCACCGCTGCGCCCGGTGAACGGCATTGCGCCACCAGCGGATGCCACGCAACATTTCCCATCAACAGCGGAAACGCAAATGTTTCTATATATATAGGAAGCGGCACTACTCATTATGAACCCGGGAAAAAATATCCGGTTTCTGTTTCTATTTCCAGTGCGGGAAAAATGCGTTTTGGTTTTCAGTTAACCGTGCTCAAAAATTCTGACAACACTCCTGCCGGAACAATTTCGCTTACGGATACAAAACGAACGCAACTTCAGGCGGGTTTCGGAAATTTTTCCGAACGGAAATATATTACGTATACTTATGAAGGAACAAATGCCACAGCAACCGGCCTCGGCAAATGGGATTTTGAATGGACAGCACCTGAAACAAACGAGGGTGATGTTTCATTTTATGCAGCAGTTATTGAAGCAAACAACGATGGAACTGATGATGGCGATTACGCCTATACAAGAAAAATTTCCATTGCCGCTCCCGAAACTTTCTGGAAAATTTTTCCGACTGTAAGCAGTTCACAGTTCAATGTTCAAAGTTCAGAGTTAGTAATTGACCTTTTAAAAATTTATACTTCTTCCGGAGAAATAGTTTATGAAAAAACAAACATCGAACCCGGAACGCTGAACCTTGAACTTTCTCAAAGCGGAATTTATTTTGTTTCTGTTTCCCATGATGGGAAAACAGAAGTTCAAAAAATTTTAATCGCCCGTTGAAATGAAAAAGAAATCACTCCTTATAAATATTTTTTTGCTGTCGGCAGTAGGATTAATTTCATTTTCTGCTATGGAAAATGAAAACGTACACGAACCGAATCAGAAAAGCGCTGGAGGCCCGCCCTATAACACCAATGCGCCCACTGAAAAAACCTGCAGCGGAACGGAAGGTACAAACTCCTGCCATAGCGGAGGAACTCCTGATAACACGGGTCCTGCAACTTGTTCCATTATTTCCAGCGGAGGAACCTTGTATGTTCCCGGACAAACATATACCATTACGCCAACCATTACACATCAAACAAGAACTCGTTTTGGATTTCAATTTACAGCAAGGGTGCTGAGCAATAATTCCAATGCAGGAGCCATTACAATCACCGATACAACCGACACATGGAGCCAGTTTCCCGGCTACGGAAATTGCCAGACCTGCGAGTTTGCTTTGCATAAAAAAGCCGGCACTTATTTTTCAAACACCACCGGCTCGTGGAATTTTCTCTGGACTGCGCCTTCTTCCAATGTGGGAAACATTCGCTTGTATGCCTGCTTTCTTGCTGCAAACAATAACAATACGAATGATTCGGGAGATGAATGTTATTACACAACACTTACGCTCACTCCAAGCGGAACGGGCATACATGAGCAATCTGATTTTTCTTCTTCAATAACTATTTATCCTAATCCCTCTTCAGAAATTATTAATCTGAGTTTTTATTCTTCGGGCGGGGAAATAAAAATAGAATTGCTCGACATGGCTGGAAAACAAACTTCTATTCTTTATTCCGGCAAAAATTCTGCAGGAGAAGTGAAAAAAAGTTTTGATGTGAATAAATTTACACGGGGAATTTACTGGCTCAAAATTTCTTCTGCTGAAAAAACTACATCGAAAAAAATAATTCTGCTTTAAAATCAGTTACGCTTGAGTAAAAAAATATTTTTTTCTTTTTCTTTTTCTTTTTTATTTTTCTTCTGCTATTCCCATGCGCAGTCGTGGCAAAATTGCGGAAGCGGATTTAATTATTACGCTACCGTTCTGCTCAGCGATACCATTAGCGGAAATTTAATTGCGGGCGGAGAATTTGACACTGCCGATGGAAATGTTTGTTCGCGCATTTCACAATGGAACGGAATAAACTGGGATACTATCGGCACTGGCTTGTCAAACGGCTATGTAAATGCGCTTGCAGTTTACAACAGTCAGTTGTATGCGGGCGGCTCTTTCACAAATGCAGGAAACAAAAGCAGAAAATTTTTTACGCGGTGGAACGGCACGGATTGGGATTCGCTCACTTTCACAACCGGAAATTGTTTTGTAGAAAAATTTGAAGTGTATGGCGGAGCGCTCTATGTCGGTGGAGGATTTTTATCGGCTGGAGGAATCACTGTAAATAATATTGCGCAGTTTAACGGAACACAATGGGATTCGCTGCAAAGCGGAACAAACCAGCGCGTATATGCAATGGCAGTTTACAACAACGAACTGTATGTAGGCGGAATATTTGACAGCGTGAGCGGAATTCCTGCGGCTCATATTGCGAAATGGAATGGCGCTAACTGGTCAGCAGTTGGAACTGGAACAAATAATGCGGTTTACACACTTGAAGCGCACAATGGAAAATTATATGCAGGCGGAACATTTACAATTGCGGGCAGCAATCCTGCAAATTATATTGCCGCATGGGATGGAAATAATTGGTCGCCTGTCGGAAGCGGAATGAACGGAGCGGTGAATGCGCTTTTATCCGCTGCAGGAAATTTATATGCTGGCGGTGGATTCACTATTGCCGGAGGCAACAATGCAAATTATAGTGCACAGTGGGATGGAAGTAACTGGTCAGCGCTCGGAAACGGAATGAATGCGCCCGTTCGCGCGCTCGCTGCCTACAAAACGCAATTATATGCCGCAGGAGAATTCACGCAGGCAGACGGGAATCCGGCTAATTACATTTCAAGAAGAGATTTGCTTACAGACACTGAAGAAAATAAAAATGTAAAAGAAGAAATAACTATTTATCCGAATCCGGTCCAAATGAACTCCTGCGAAACAGATTGCTTTTTTCAACTTGAAATGAATTTTGCCCTGCCGGAAAAAATTTCTGCCGATTTATTTTTTCCTGATGGAAGGTTGATTCGGCATTGTTTGCGGAAAAATATTCCTTCGGAAAGAGTTTCAGAAAAAATTCAGTTGGGAAAAAATATTCTTCCGGGAATTTATTTTCTTAAAATATATTCGGAAGAAAATGTTGCCGTCAGGAAAATAATTATTCAATAATTATTTTTTCAGCGAATGACTTGTCATTAAAATAAATTCGCAGAAAATAAATTCCTTTGGCAAATCCAACCGCAGAAAAATTTCTTTCCCATTCGCCTGATTGAATTTTTTCTTCGACAAACATTTTTACTTTCTCGCCCAAAATAGTTTCCATTTCAATTTTCAGATTCCCCGGCTCAGGAATCTTACAAGAGAGCGTAAAATTTTCCAAAGCGGGTTTTGGAAAAACGCTGAAGAAAAATTTCTCATTCAAAAAATTAGTTGCAGCAGTTGCGCAAAAAGCGCTGATGGCAGAATCTATTTTCGCGGTGTCGCCTGCAGGAAACCCAGCATTGGTAAGATATAAAATCTGGTGCGAACTTCCTGCCGCAACCACCACGGTGGGCATTCCGAATCCTCCGTAATAAGTTATTTGCGCAGCGCCCGAATCGAACGGCACGCCCGAAAATCCATTCGTGCTCTGCCATAAAGTGATGGTGCTGCACTTATACGTATTGTTGAAAGAAGTTTGATAGAACAAAACTTTGCATCCCTTTTGTTTCAACTTTTGATACAGCGGCTCAAGCGCATTTCCACCGTCAATGCAGGCGGGACAATTATTCATAAAAAATTCCATGATGACCGCCTTTCCGGAATCAAGTTCCGCGAAAAGATGGTGTGATTGCCCTGTTGCACAATCATTCTTTGTGAAATCCATTGCAGTAGTTTGTCCTATGGATATTCCAACGCCTGCAAGAGAAAAAAGAAGAGTAAAAAGTTTTTTCATTTAAAAGAAATACTTTGCATAGGTACGAAAAAGCAGGAAGAAGTCCAAATATTATTTCTGATTGAAAAGTTCTCTCACATTTACATTTTTTCTTTCCTCTGCCGGGATTTCAAAAACCGGTTTTCGCTGCAAGCCCATTAATCCTGCCACAAAATTGCTCGGGAACATTTCAATGGCGTTGTTGAATTCAGTAACAATAGTATTGTAACCGGTTCGCGAAGAAGAAATCTGTTCTTCCAAATCTCTGAGTGTATGTTGCAATTCGGTGAAGTTAGAATTCGCTTTGAGTTCAGGATAGTTTTCTGCCGACACTAAAATATTTCTTAGAAGAGGAGCAACCTGATTTGACAAAACTGTTTTTTCATCGGTGGAAATATTTCCTGAAACTGCTTTCGCCCGGAGTTCCGTAATTTTTGTGAGCGTGTCTTTTTCATAATTCATGTATTGCTGAGCGGTGGCAACAATGTTCGGAATTAAATCGTATCGTTTCTTCAGCAATGCATCCATCGTGCCAAAAGAATTTTCCACCGCATTTTTTTTCGCAATGAGAGAATTATACGTGAGTGCAAAAACGAGCGCGCTAATTCCAACTATGACAAGAAGAAAAATCATTCTTAAATTATTTTACCGCAGTTGAAAGCCCTTCCAGTTCTTTATCGAAAAGAAACATTCCGCCTTTATCTTCTCCCACCAGATTCAATCTGTCCACAATTTGTTTCGCAAGGCGCTCTTCTTCCACCTGCTCGGAAACATACCACTGCAAAAAATTATTTGTGGTGTAATCCTTTTCCGAAAGAGAAATATCCACGAGTTTATTTATTTCGGAAGAAACTGCTACTTCGTGTTTAAAAATCTGATGAAATATATCTGAAAGCGAAGTGAAATTTTTTGGCGGCTGCTTGAGTGCAGGAACTACTGCATGTCCGCTTCGTTCATTAATATATTGAAAAAGTTTCAGCATGTGCTGGCGCTCTTCACCGGAATGCGCGTAAAGAAATTTTGCCGAGCCGCTGTATCCTTTTACTTCCGCCCACGAAGCCATTGCCAGATATAATTGCGATGACATGGCTTCCGATTCTATCTGACGGTTGAGCGCGTCTTCAATTTTTTTTGAAAGCATGATGATGTGTTTTTGTTTGAAGCAAAGGTAATTTTTTTTCTATAATTCTGATTTTCGAAATGCTGTTTTTGAATTCTCTTTCACAATAAATAATCTTACATTTGCTTTAATGTTTTCGAAGAAAAAAATAATGTTGTTTTTTATTTTTTCTTTTGCCCTCCTGAACATTGTCAAAGGGCAGCCAAAAGAATATACCAAAGAGCATGGCGACAGCTTAATCAAAAAAGTTTACACGATTGATTCAAAAAAGGAAGCGGAAGACGAAGTAATAAAAATTGTAAGTTATACCGGGCTTGCGCAAAACTTTCAGATAATTGAAAGTGCCGGCATTCCCACCGCGCGCGCTTATATAAAAAAGAAGCAGCGCTACATTGAATACAATCCAAAGTTCATGCTTCGTGTGAAAGACCGAACGAAATCCGATTGGGGTTCCATCAGCGTGCTGGCGCACGAAATCGGCCACCATCTTTCGGGACATACACTGGCAAAACGAAAAGTAAACAAGCGCGAAGAAAATTTAAAAGAGGAATTGGATGCCGATAGATTTTCAGGGTTCATCCTGTATAAAATGGGCGCCACGCTCGAAGAAGCAAAACTTGCGCTCAACACAGTGGAGCTGAACAGCAATCCCGAAACGCATCCTCCGAAAACCGAACGCCTCATTGCCATTACGCTCGGCTGGCTGGACGCGAACAAACTGGAAGAAAGATATTCTGCCGACACTTCGATTACAAATCTTATCGCTTCGCTTTCTTCCGATTCAATAAAGATGAAAAAGAAAAAACCCTATGTATACAAATGTGTGATTTACGGAGACAAGAATTATTATTTTGTGGATGAAAAAAACCAGGTGCTCTCCATTGATAATTCAGGCGAGCCGTATATTGTGGGCTATAAAGTAAAATCGCATGACTTAAGTTTTGACTGGATTTTTTCCGTGCAGAGTTTGACTTACGGAGTTGATTCGCGCGGAAAAATGTGGAGCAAAACTTATGCGGGAGATTTATTTGTGGTGGGAAGAGTTTACAATATTGAACGCTGATTTGCTCATTTGATTACCTTCACGCCCGACCAAAAATATTTGGCACACTTATTTCGTCCATCCCTTAAAAGTTTTTCATAGCAAATGTCCCGCTCAAAAAAGAAAAAAGAAAAAAAGAATTTATTATTCGAAGATATTCTGAAAACCCTGCACAGCGCAGGCAAGCCGCTTAACTATAAACAAATTTCTTCCCGCCTCCAAATTGAAGACCAGCGGCAGAAAATGCTGGTGAGTTTTATTCTCCGTGATTTAACAAAGAAAAAATCTGTGCGTGAAATCGGGCACGGCAAATATCTTTTATCTGAACAGCAAACATCCAAAAACGAAGAACGATTAAAAAAATCTTCTCATCATGAAATTGGAATAGTGGATATGACTTCTTCAGGCGCTGCGTATATAATAGTAGAAGGAAAAAAACAAGACATTTATGTTGCCCCAAGAAATACACAAACTGCGATTGACGGAGATAAAGTAAAGGTGCGTTTGATTCAGGGAAGAAATAAAAAACCCGAAGGTATTATTGAAGAAGTTATCGAGCGTGCGAAATCAGAATTTGTGGGAACGGTACAACTCTCGCGCGAGTTTGCTTTTTTGGTTCCCGATAATTCGAAAATTCCCTTCGACATTCACATTCCACTGGATTTGCTCAAAGACGCGAAGGACGGACAGAAAGCGGTTGGAAAAATCATCTGCTGGGAACAAGGCAGAAAAAATCCGCAGGGAGAAATTCTCCGCGTGCTCGGTGATGCAGGAAGAAACGATACGGAGATTCACGCCATCCTCGAAGAATTTGGTTTGCCGTATACTTTTCCGAAGGAAGTAATAAAGTTTGCAGAAAGAATTCCTGAAGAAATTACACGCGAAGAAATTTCCCGCAGGAAAGATTTCAGAAATGTTACCACGTTCACCATTGACCCGTTTGACGCAAAAGATTTTGATGATGCCATTTCAGTACGCAAACTCGAAAACGGTTTCTGGGAAATTGGCGTTCACATTGCGGATGTTGCTCATTATTTAAAGGAAGGAACTGTTCTCGATAAAGAAGCATATCTGCGCGGAACTTCTGTCTATTTAGTTGACCGTGTTGTTCCCATGCTTCCCGAAAATCTTTCGAATGTTTTATGCTCGCTTCGACCGCGTGAAGAAAAACTTTGTTTCTCTGCCGTGTTTGAAATGGATGATAACGCACACGTACATAACCGCTGGTTCGGCAGAACGGTGATTGATTCCAACCGCAGATTTACCTATGAAGAAGCGCAGCAAGTAATAGAAACCGGAAAGGGAGATTTTTCCAATGAAATTCTTTTGCTCGACCGCCTTGCGAAAAAACTTCGCGCAGAAAGATTCAAAAAAGGAAGCATTGCTTTTGATAAACTTGAAATGAAATTCCACCTGGACGAAGCAGGAAATCCCACCGGAGTTTTTTTCAAACAAATGAAAGCCGCCAATCTTCTCATAGAAGATTTTATGCTGCTGGCGAATAAATCGGTCGCGGAATTTTGTTCGCCCAATTCTCACCAGAAACAATCTTCACTTCCTGCACCATTCGTTTACAGAGTTCACGACAAACCCGATTCGGAAAAACTAAAAGCGTTTGCAGAAATTGCTTCGCGCTTCGGATATAAAATAAATCTGAAGAATGAAATTACCATTGCCGAAACCATGAACAAAACGCTGAAAGAAGTTTCCGGCAAACCCGAAGCCAACATGATTGAGATGCTCGCCATCCGCACGATGGCAAAAGCAATTTATACAACGGATAATATCGGGCATTACGGGCTCGGCTTTAAACACTACACGCATTTTACCTCTCCCATCAGAAGGTATCCCGATGTGATGGTGCATCGCCTGCTTGCGCAACGGCTGTCAAATCAGAAATCCGAAATCCGAAATCCGAAATTGTTGGAAGACCAGTGCAAACATTCTTCAAACAGGGAAAAACTTGCTTCTGAAGCCGAGCGCGCTTCTATTCGTTACAAGCAAGTTCAGTATTTGAAAAACAGGGTGGGCGAAGAGTTTGAAGGAATGATTTCAGGTGTAACCGAATGGGGAATTTTTGTTGAGCTGACAGAAAACCGTTGCGAAGGACTTGTACGAATGAAAGATTTGCCCCAGCAATATTTTTTAGACGAACGGAATTATTGCCTTATTAACCGAAAGACAAAACAAAAACTTACGCTTGGCGATAAAGTGAGAATAGAAGTCAAGAAAGCAGACATGATTAAGAAGCAGTTAGATTTTATTTTACTCGGATGATCCTTCATTATCATTGCGAAAATCAGAGTGTTTCTAAAGATTTTTTCTGCTTATAAATCCAAAATACTTATTATATTCGCAACCCTTTTGTAAAATCTGCGAAAAGCGAAAACGGTACGAACAATACGAAAAGGAAAACCAAACTCCGATTAGTAAATTAGTACCGATTCGTAGATTAGTAGATAACAATGGAGAATGAACAATAAAATAACGAACGTATAATGGAAACACGCAGTTACAGAACAAATGTCAACATTGACACCGAAAAAAAATCGTGGCTTTTGATTGACGCAGAGAATCAAACCCTCGGGCGACTTGCTTCAAAAGTGGCTTATCTTTTAAGAGGAAAGCACAAATCCGATTTTACTCCTCATTTGAACACGGGAGATAATGTAATCGTTATCAACGCACGCAAAGTTCGCTTCACCGGAAAAAAATTTACCGATAAAGTTTATGTGCGTCACACCGGTTATCCGGGCGGGCAGCGTTACGCAACGCCAAGAACGTTGCTTCAGGATAAACCTGAATACGTGATTGAACGCGCAGTGAAAAAAATGCTTCCTCAAACCAAACTGGGAGAAGATATTTTTAGAAATCTTCACGTGTTTGCCGATGCTCAGCATACGCATGACGCACAGCAGCCCAAAGTAATTGATCTGAAAAAACTTTTAGAGAAAAACAAATAACTATTAACCCAATCATTCAACCACTCATTAACTTTTAAGAATGGAATTAATTCAAACAGTAGGAAGGCGCAAACGCTCCGTAGCCCGCGCACTCGTTACAAAAGGCAGCGGAAAAATCACCATCAACAAAAAAGAATCGAAGCTGTATTTTCCTTCGATGGTTTTGCATTCAAAGGTAACCCAGCCGCTGGTGAAACTCGATTCGCTGAACAAATATGACATTGACATTACTGTGAATGGAGGAGGAACCACCGGGCAATCAGAAGCCATCCGCCTGGCGATTGCGAGAGCCATGGTGAAAATTGATGCCAGCCCTGAAACAAAAAAATTACTTCGTGCAGATGGAATGATGACCCGCGATATGCGCAAAGTGGAACGCAAAAAACCCGGACAGAAAAAAGCACGCAAACGATTCCAGTTCACTAAACGTTAA